>NZ_AMJN01000010.1:0-51216 GCF_000302435.1 Acinetobacter sp. TG2027
ATCTGCATCACCGCCGATGGATGTGCATTATAGACCATCTCATCCCCTTTGCAAGGGGTATTTCAGCCTTTTTCACTTGAGTGCCGTTTTTTTCTACTATTTTGCGAAAAAAGTGATATATATGGCTTTTTTTTAGGCGTTTTCACTGCCTTTTATTAGTTTTATATTTAAGAATTTGGGACATTTTTAATTTCCTATGTCTTTAATAGAGTTTATAGACATATATAGTCCCTTAAGTCCAAAGATTCCAAAGATTCCAAAGATTCCAAAGATTCCAAAGATTCCAAAGATTCCAAAGACAGACTAGAGCAAATACTCTATTTATTGATTAATACTTTCTATTCTTTACTTATTCTATTTTTCTACTTATTAAGTTAACTACAAACTGTTCCACGTGGAACGCTTAATTGATTTTATGATCAGAAATAAAAAAGCAGGATTACTCCTGCTTTTTACTCTATAACTTTATTCTATTAGTCAGTGAAAATTACACGTGCAATTGCTTTTTTACCTGATTGAATAATAAAGCTTCCGTTTTCTTTTACAGAGAAGCTTGCATCAACAGCATTCCAGTCAACTTTTACCGCACCACGAGCTACCGCATCTTTTGCCGCAGCTGCATTCGGATTTAGGCCTGCTACACGTAAAATCGTAGCAATAAAGATTTCTCCTCCAAACTCACCAAGTGAAATAGTCACTTCTGGTGTGTCTTCAGGTACTTCACCTTCTGTAATACGGTTACCAGCACTCTTATGGGCATTAGCAGCAGCTTCTGCATCATGGAAGCGTTCAACTAGCTCAAGCGCAAGAATACGTTTTACTTCTTGCGGATTACGACCAGCAGCAATTTCATCTAATAGAGCTTTGATCTCATCAAGAGATTTGAAGCTTAATAAATCGAAATAGCGTTCAATTAAAGAGTCTGGCATTGATAAAACTTTTTGGTACATTGCACCTGGTGTATCAAATACACCAATATAGTTACCTAAAGATTTAGACATTTTATTTACGCCATCTAGACCTTCTAGAATCGGCACGGTGATACACACTTGAGATTCTTGGCCATAACGGCTTTGTAAAGTACGACCCATAAGTAAGTTAAAGGTCTGGTCTGTACCGCCTAACTCAACGTCAGCTTCAAGCGCAATTGAGTCATAACCTTGAACTAAAGGATATAAAAACTCATGAATTGCAATCGGCTGATGGTTGCTATAACGCTTAGTAAAGTCATCACGCTCTAACATACGTGATACGGTTTGTTGACTTGCTAATTGGATAAGGTCAGCAGCAGACTTTTGATTAAACCATTCTGAGTTAAAACGTACTTTTGTTTTATTTGGGTCTAATATCTTGAATACTTGTTCTTGATAAGTTTTAGCGTTAGCTTCTACTTGTTCACGTGACAACGGCGGACGAGTTGCACTTTTGCCAGTTGGGTCACCAATCATCGCTGTATAGTCACCAATTAAGAAGGTAACTTCATGGCCCAAGTCTTGGAAAGTTTTTAGTTTATTAATAAGAACCGTATGTCCTAAATGTAAATCTGGTGCTGTAGGGTCAAAACCAGCTTTAATTTTAAGAGGACGATTCTCTTTAAGCTTTTTCAGTAAATCTTCTTCTGAAATAATTTCGTGCGTGCCTCGTTGGATGAGGGCAAGCTGTTCTTCGGCGGGCAAGAAATTTGACATCACAAAACCTAAACACATCAGTTATTCAATTTGTGCGATATACTAACATTTTTTCAGCGTCTTGCAGGGGAAGTTGCATATGAGCGCAATCTATATCGGCGTAATGACTGGCACTAGTATGGATGGTGTGGATATTGTAGCGGCTTCATTTGAGCCACTACAGCTTCATGCCACTCTTACAGTTCCATTCGAACCCGAGTTACGTGATGAGCTTATGGCATTAACTTTACCCGATGACAATGAAATTGACCGCATGGGTAAAGCTGATGTTGCTCTAGCCCAAATGATTGGTCATGGGATTAATACTCTGATTGAAAAGCACCAATTAGACCGTAGCCAAATTAAAGCAATTGGGTCGCATGGACAAACCATTCGTCATCGTCCAGAACATGGCTTTACGTTACAAATTGGTGATCCAAACATCATTACTGAAATCACTCAGATTCCGGTTGTTTCAGATTTCCGTCGTAGAGATATGGCAGCAGGTGGTCAAGGCGCGCCATTGGTTCCGGCTTTCCATCAAGCATTATTTCAACATCCAAGTATTCATCGTGTAATTTTGAATTTGGGTGGTATTGCTAATGTGAGTATGCTGCCTGCCAATAACAGTGACGGCGTATTTGGTTTTGATACAGGTCCTGCAAATATTTTGATGGATGCTTGGTGCCATCGCCATACAGGTCATCCATATGATGAAAATGGTGATTGGGCTGCTTATGGTCATCCTATCCGCTCTTTACTCGACCGTCTCCATGCCCACGAGTATTTTTCTAAAGAACCGCCTAAGAGCACAGGACGTGAAGACTTTAATATTGATTGGTTAGATGATCAGTTAATCGATTGGCGAAATGATTTAACTTATGACGAGTTAGAAGATACACCTGAAAACATCCAAGCTACCCTATTAAAACTTACTGTGCGTGCCATTCAAAAAGCAATTTATCGTTCTGAGATGGAAACAGGTGAAGTATATGTCTGTGGTGGTGGTGCTTATAACTCTTATTTGTTAGAACAATTACGTTGGCGTTTACGTAAACATAATTGGTCTGTTCAACCTACCGATGTGTTAGGACTTTCCCCTACTTGGGTCGAGGCTACAGCATTTGCATGGTTAGCAATGCGCTTTGTAGATGGTTTAAGTGGTAATTTACCAGCAGTAACAGGTGCTTCGGATTTCAGAATCCTAGGCACGATCACGGCGGTATAAAACTATTTGTTGATTGATTGGCTAGATTCGACCTCATAGCACATTTACTGACCCGAAATGCTGTTATTTAAATGAGCATAAAAACTCATGATAAATGCCGATAAAAATAATTTAAGGCATGTTTGTATGGATCTGACCAAACGTATTCATCAATATATACGCGGGGCTTGGACATTCGATGTGATTGATTCAGGCCCTATAGATGGTCCTCTCGTTGTTTTATTGCATGGTTTTCCAGAAACTGCCCATAGTTGGGAGCAGACTTCGGAATTATTGCATGAGTATCAATTTAGAACACTTGCGATTCATCAACGTGGTTATAGTTTAAATGCTAGGCCTCAAAGCCGATTTAAATATTCATTAAGTGAACTTGTAGAAGATGTGGCAAGTTTAATTGAGCAGCTTGGTCAGCCAGTTTATTTAATTGGGCACGACTGGGGCTCGGCAATTGCGTCAGGCGTTGCTATGAAATATCCACAATATATTCAGCATCTCACTTTAGTTTCTGTGCCTCACCAAGCTGCATTTTTAAAAGCTTGTTTAAGCAGTAGACAACTTTTTAAATCTTATTATTTTGCAATTTTTCAGTTACCAATTCTGCCCGAACTTTTATTTAAAAAGATACCTAAATTGGGTCGTAAGTTTCTAAAGTCATCAGGCATGACTGAACAGCAAATTGCGATATTTGAGGCTGAGTTTATAAAGGAAAATAGATTAACTACGGCGTTGAATTGGTATCGTGGCTTTTTTTGGGACAAACCTCAAAATCCGTTTAAAGCCATAGATGTCCCCACTCTTTTTATTTGGGGTAAACATGATATTGCCGTTACAGAAAAAAGCGCCGAGCTAAACTCACATTATTTTAAAAATAGTTATGAAGCAGTTTTTATGGATGCGTCGCATTGGATTCCCTATCAGAATGCGCCTGAACTGGTGCAATACTTTTTAGAATCTGTCCGTAAAAAATAATGATTTGATCAATAAAAAAACCTCTCAAAATAGAGAGGTTTTTTAAATTTTAAAATTCTATTAAATCGAGAATGAAGAACCACAACCACATGTTGTTGTTGCATTCGGGTTTTGTACGATAAAACGCGAACCTTCAAGACCTTCTACATAGTCAACTACTGAACCAATGAGGTATTGGTAGCTAAGTGAGTCAACCAGCATTTTTACATCGCCATTTACAAATTCTGCATCATCTTCATTTACGCTTTCAGCAAAATTAAAGCCATACGAAAACCCTGAACACCCGCCTCCTGTTACATATACACGTAACATGAGATCGTCATTCCCTTCACTATCACGGAGTTGGCGTACCTTATTGGCAGCATTATCTGTCAAAACTAGAGCTTGGGCATTCATGATGATTGTTCCTCGGATTTTGCTGTGCCTTTCAAAATAAAAAAGACCCTATATTGAGTATAGCATAATCAATATAGGGTCTGTCTTCGAAGTTTAAAGCGAATCTTGAGTATTTTTATCAAGATTATTTGTAATTCTCATCCTGTAAGCCACATTCGAAGTTTTTAGCATCTTGCTTGCAACGGAATTGCCATAATAGTTTCATCATGCGTTTATCATACACACCGCGTTGTGTAAGGTTAATTCGTGATTCACGCATGAGCTTTTGGTAACCTGGTTTATCGGCTGCTGGGACATCCATCCAGTATTTTTGTGGAATATCAGCTTTCATTTTACCCAAGATGGTAAAAGCACGTGGTAGCTGACCCGAAACCCACTCCCTAGATTTCTGGCCAAAACCAGCTGGGAACTTATCAGGTCGGATAATAATATTTCCTGTGACCTGTAAGATTGGATAATTCACGATCGCACCTTTTGTGCCTAAACCTTTTTGTAGTTCCAAAGGTTTAAATGCTGCTGCTGGCGCACCAATAATATCAACTTGATGGTTATTAAATTTCGCACCGAAATTTGTTACGTCAGCACTCACAGCCTGTGCCCCGACCTGCTGAACCATAATTTTTTGTGCTTCATCATAGTCAAGAACAGCAATTTTCTTTCCTGCAGCTTTCGCTACTGTATTGATGCTACGGTCATTTACTAAAAGGTAAGCATCACCAACCGGAATAACACCGACGACCTCATAGCGACCATTAACCATATATTTACTAAAAGTCGGACTCGCTAAACCTTGCATCACTTTTACAGCAAGCTTGAGGTCAGGAATCGCTCCAATTGCGTCTAATGAACCAGTAAATGAGTTAAATTGACGCCCGCGCATCCCTGACACGCTAATACCATCACATTTACCTGCTTTAAAATCTTCGGCAATCACGGCTTCATTCTGGTTTACTTTAAGCTCGATATCAGCTCCCCAGTTTTTTGCGGCAAGTTGATAATCCTTCATCAGCGCATAAACGTCTCCATTTTTTCCAACGAAGTCAAAAACACATACTGTTTGTTTAGCCTCGGCTGCAAAAGAAACTGTGGTAAGTCCCATCGCAAGTAATAGCGTTTTGGAAAATTGCATATTCTTTTTCCTTTCCTTGTGGAGTTTTTGTTTTTCGATACCAAAAAATTTCACACCGATTAGGTATGAATCGGATACGCTTCACATAAAAATCATGTTGGAATATTTTTATAGACCGTTTTTGCTTTTATGATTTTATTTCCATGAAAAATAGATAGCGATTAACCTACCTATTAGCAATTATTTTAATCACTCAAGTCCTTGATCCATTTTTATACCTTCATGTTTCCTGATGAAGTTTTTATCTAAATTTAGCTTAACGTCTTTCTATTTATCCACAATGGCAGAACTGACAGCGCATATAAAACAAAAAGCCTAGAACTCAGTCTAGGCTTTCTGAGAGAAATTAGGATTATTCACCAGGCATTGAACATTCAAAGTTAGCCTTGTCTACAGAACAACGTGCTTTTTTGAGTACAGACATCATTCCAGCATCGTAAACACCGCGTTTAGTTAAGTCCATACGGCCATCACGCAACATTTTTTGATACTTAAGTTTGTCTTCTGCACTTAAGTTCATTTTGTATTTACCAGGAATTTGCGCTTCTAAACGGTTGATCATTGCAAAGCTCTTCGGTAACTGTTTAACAAACCAGTCACGAGATTTTTGACCAAAACCAGCTGGGAATTTATCAGAACGTAATACTAGATCTGCTGTAACGTGTAATACAGGGAAGTTCCACATTACACCGTTTGCGCCTAAACCTTTATTTAACTCTAATGGTTTGTAAGCATAAGCAGGTGCACCTACCATATCTACCTGACCATTGTTAAATTTAGCAGCAAAGTTTGAGATATCAGAAAGAACTGCTTGAGCTCCTACACGTTGCACCATAATTTTTTGTGCATCGTCATAGCCAAGTACAGCGAATTTTTTACCCGCAGCTTTTTCAACAGAGTTGATGTTTTTGTCGCGTACGAAAATGAATGCTGAACCTAGCGGAGAAATACCAGCAACTTCGTATTTTTTACCACCCATATTCGTGGTCATTTTTGCTGCATTACGCGCATCTAATACATAAGTAATTGCACGTTGAGCGATTTGGTTATTTGGAACACCACCAAGTGAGTCGATAGATCCTGCGAATTTGTTATATTGGCGTGCACGCATTGCTGTCATTGCTACAGCATCACATTTACCCGCTTTAAAATCATTATCGGCAACAGCCTCGTCCTGACGAGGAACTAAGTTAATTTCAGTACCCCAGCCTTTTGCAGCAAGAGCCCATTCTTCCATCATTTTATATGAGTCGCCTGCTTTTCCTAAGAGGTCGAATACACATACGGTACTCGCTGCTTGCGCTGAAGCAGAAAAACCAACAACAGAAGCGGCAGCCATAGCAAGTACGATTTTTTTCATTTTCTTCATCCTTCCACGGAACAGATTTTTTGTTTGAAGTTTCCTTTCAAACACAGATATTAATCATGTTTTTTAGAAAAAAATAGAGCTTTTACTCAAATATTTTTATCTCATTGAACCATTGTTTGTTGGTTTTAAATTATTTATTAAAAGGAAAAATCGCTAATTTTCCGTAAGTTACTTTTTATATTCACAATTTTCATACCCATATTCAGCTTTGAAATATATGTAGCGTTTTTGTGTTTAAAAAATAAACTACTCTCCATTAAGCGTACATTCAAAATTTGTCCGTTCAACTGTACAGCGGGCGCGCTTTAGCACACTCATCATTGTTGCATCATATACACCTTGTTTTGTTAAGCTGAGGCGACCTTCACGTAAAATTTTTTGATATTTAGTTTTGTCTTCTGCTGAAAAATTAATTTTAATTTTTGAGGGTACGCTCATTTCTAGCCGTTTTATCATGGCAAAATTCTGAGGTAATTTTTGTATAAACCAAGCACGTGACTTTATACCGAAATCTGTGGGGAACTTATCACTTCGGGCAATTAAATCACCCGTAACGTTAACTACGGGGAAAGTAAACATTGCCCCTTTCACGCCGACCCCTTTACCAATCTCTAAAGGTTTATAAGCATAGGCTGGTGCCGCAATTGCATCGACTTGGCCACTATTAAACTTTTTCACAAAATCGGTAATTTCTGAAGGAATGGGCTGAGCGCCAACGCTTTCCACCATAATTTTTTGTGCTGCGTCATATTGCAAAATAGCAAACTTAGTCCCACGTACTTTTTCAATTGAGTTGAGGTTTTTATCTCTTACAAATAAATAAGCCAATCCAATCTGAACAATACCAACGACCTCGTAATTGGTTCCAGTTTGTGTAGTCACCATGCGATGTTTATTACGCTTATCTAAAACATAACTAATAGCTTTTTGGGCGATTGCATTACTGGTTACCCCTCCAATCGCATCAATTGAACCTGCAAATTTATTATAATTTCGCGCCCGCATGGAGGTCATATAAGCGGCGTCACATTTTCCTTCACGCAGTCTACGGTCAACTAAGCCTTCATCTTGAAATGGAATTAAAGTGATATCTGCTTGCCATTCTTTCGCTGCAAGCGCCCACTCTTCCATCATTTTATAGGATTCACCTGACTTTCCTAATAAATCAAACACACAGACACTTTGCCCAGCATGTACTGTCCCCACAGCACAGCAAAATACTGCACCAATTATCCCCAATCTTTTTTTCATTTGACTTTCCTTAGTCTAGTTTTATTAGTAGCTCATTAATCAACCAAATTTCAAACTGTTTTTATTTTAGCCATATTTTTTTAAAAGTATTCTATCTTGTTCAATATTTTGAAAATTTCGGATGAATAGCGAAATTTAGAATGTCTGGATATATCTAATTATTAATACCTGCTCACTAAAATCCGGAAAGTTTTGTTTTCATCGGCAGTTCTCTTTAAAATACAGCATCCCTAACTCACCTCGATACAATAAGATGATTCAATTTGACCAAGTTTCTTTACGCCGCGGTGGACGTGTTCTATTTCAAAAAGCGTCTATGCAATTACACCCAGGTTGGAAGATTGGTCTAACTGGTGTAAATGGCGCAGGTAAATCGACCTTATTTGCTGCATTACTTGGAAGTTTAGGTGCAGATGAAGGTTCACTTACTCGTCCGACAGGCTGGACCGTGGCGCATATGGCGCAAGAAGTAAAAGCCCTAGATATGCCTGCAATTGATTTTGTTCTTTCAGGTGATGAAGAGTTTTGGGATATACAAAATAAGCTTGCTCAACCAGATCAACTGACTGATTTTGAATTGGCTAAATTGCATGGCCGTTTTGATGAAATCCATGGTTATTCAGCGCCCTCTAAAGCTGCGCAGCTCATGGCAGGCCTTGGTTTTCTAGAAAATCAATTACGTTTGAACGTTGAGAGCTTCTCGGGTGGATGGCGTATGCGCTTAAATTTAGCGCGTACCCTCATGAGTCGTTCTGATCTACTCTTACTGGATGAGCCAACAAACCACTTAGATTTGGATGCAATTCTGTGGTTAGAAGATTGGCTTAAAGCCTATGAAGGTACACTCATTCTAATTTCGCATGACCGCGACTTTTTAGATGCGATTACAGATCATATTCTTCACATTGAAAATCAAGAACTCACGCTTTACACCGGAAACTACTCTACATTTGAAACCACACGTAGTGAACGTCTTGCCCAGCAACAACAAGCTTTTGAAAAGCAGCAAGAAACACGTGCTCACTTACAAAAGTTTATTGACCGTTTTAAGGCAAAAGCAACTAAAGCTCGTCAAGCACAAAGTCGTATTAAACAACTTGAGCGCATGCAGCAACTTGCACCAGCCCATGTAGATACGCCGTTTACATTTAGTTTCCGTGAACCGACTAAAATGAGTTCACCGTTGCTGACTTTAGATAATGCCAGTATTGGTTATGGTGATAAGCAAATAGCCGAAAAAATTAGATTACAAATTACACCGAACTCACGTATTGGTTTGCTTGGGATGAACGGCGCAGGTAAGTCAACATTGATTAAGAGCTTGGTTGGTGATTTACCACTCTTGGCAGGTGAACGTAAAGCTTCCGAGCTGCTTAATATTGGTTACTTTGCACAGCACCAGATGGATGCTTTAGATGGTCATGCTAGCCCAATGCTACAGCTTGCTCGTATAGCAGATAAACAAATTAGTGAAGCCATTCTACGTTCGTTCTTAGGTAGTTTTGGCTTTAGTGGTGAACGCATGGATACGCCATGTGAAAGCTTTTCTGGTGGAGAACGCGCTCGTTTAGCCCTAGCACTGATTGTATGGCAGCGTCCAAATGTTTTAATTCTCGATGAACCGACGAACCATTTAGATCTTGATATGCGTCATGCACTGAGCATGGCATTACAAGATTTTGAAGGTGCCGTTGTTCTGGTTTCCCACGAACGTCAACTTATTGCAAGTGTATGTGATGAGCTTCTTTTAGTACACGGCGGTAAATGTACTGAGTTCGAGGGTGATTTACAGGACTATGCTAAATGGCTACGTGAAGCACGTCAGCAGCAAATTAATGCTCAGACTGCCGTCGCACAGAACAACTCTTCCTCTGCCGCTCCAGCGCCTGCTAAAGTTGATAAAGAAGCACAGCGTAAAGAAGCAGCTCGCCGTCGTGAACAGACTCGCCCTATTCGTAAAAATATTGAAAAGGTTGAATCACAAATTGAAAAGCTACAACCACAGCTCGCCAAAATTGAAGAATCCTTAGCAGACACATCTTTATATGAGGCTGCACGTAAGGATGATCTACTCAAACTTATGAATGAGCAGACAGAGGTGAAAGCTAAACTTGAGCAACATGAAGAGCAGCTTTTGGAACTCATGATGGAATTAGAAGAAATGGAAGCTTCTTTTGATTAATCCATTTTCTAAAATAAAAAAGCCGATTTCTTAATCGGCTTTTTTATTGATTAGTAAGGCGTATAAAAAGCCCCTAATTCATTTAAATTGGTATTGATCGGTAAAGGCCAAACACTGCTTGATAAGCTGTCAGCGATATATAAATCATAACCACCTCGACTCCCTGTTTGTCCTGCAAGAGATACCACCATGTAACGCTGATCTAAAGGAGCTGGATCGGAAGTATCATAATTGGTGTTGTTAAATGGCAAACGTGTAGTTTGTTTATTAGCCATATCATAAATATAGATCTGGTCATGAGGATTTGTTGGGCTATACCAGCGCACATATAAGAACCGACTTCCTTGCCACCATACTGGATAATATGAAGCGATATTGGTCAGTTGTGTATCATAAGCACCCGACTGATCAATACTAAAAATTCTAGAATTATTTCCAGCACCTTTTGCATACAAAATTTGAGTGGTATTCACCATCGGATAAGGCATCGATTCTTCTATATCCCAACCATTTTGAGTCACAGAAGTCATCGTACGATCCATCATTTTAATGATTTTTAGATCGCCATTTTGTTTAAAAATAATACGCTGGTTATCTATAAATTTAGGGTCTTCATCGCGCTTATTATTGCCCTGAGTTAGGTTAATGGGTAACTCAGTGCTTCCGACTTTCCAAACATACACATCCCATGCATCGCCATAATGCTGTCCAGAATTCACTCCCATAAACGTTAACCATTTTCCATCTGGAGAGAAATGGCCATTCATCATATGGTCAATTTTCCAATTTGCGCCGAGTAATGTGGTCTGCTGTGTTGTGAAGTTATAAAGATAAAGCTTACTGTCCCATGCCTCATAATCACTATAACGATGAAATACTAATTTTCCATAAAAGGTGGGGGCTATCGCAGCATGCAGTTGAAATAAACAATTAAAAAATATGATTCCAATGCATAAGAGTTTTTGTATTTTTTTCATAATTATATTTCCTATTGTTATTAGTAAGTACCGCATAGAGAATATAACTTCGAATAGTTTACTTGTTAAACAAAATACTTTTTTCGGATACAAAAAAGGGCTAATGATGATTAGCCCTTTACCATAAAAAATCAATTATCTAAATTTTTTATGATTTTCATTTCGTATTTTGACTAAATTAATTGCTTCAGTTTTGGCTAGATCTAATTGTCCTTGCTCAACTAAAACAGTTACTTTATCAATCTCGGCAACAAGCTGATCTAAACCAGCTTGATACTCTTTTACCTTTACATTTTCTGATGGCAAACCTTCGAGTTTATGCGGCAAATATTGCTTAGAAGAAACTGCTGCTTCACGCATTACAACAAGTTGTTGTTTCGCATTAGCAGCATCTTTCGCTTCAGCAAATGCTTTAGTGCTCTTAGCTAAAGTTTTCATATTCGTTTCTAAATCAGCTGCCCAAACAGCAGAGCTTCCTAAAAACGCACATGAGATTAACAAACTAGCTAATACTTTCTGACCCATCATCTTCTCTCCCTAGACTGATTTAGAATCGTGTTAACAATTAAGCATCAATATCCGCATTTAAAGCATTTTCTTCAATGAATGCACGACGTGGTTCCACATCATCACCCATCAAGCAAGAGAACATACGATCTGCTTCAATCGCATCGTCAATAGTTACCTGCAACATATTACGGTTTTCAGGGTCCATTGTTGTTTCCCACAACTGTTCAGCATTCATCTCTCCAAGACCTTTATAGCGTTGGATCATCATACCGCGGCGTGAATCTTGTAAAATATGTTGCCAAACTTGATGGAAGTTAGCCACTTGAATACGGCGATCACCTTTTTGTAAAAAAGCACCGTCTTCAAGTAAAGTGAACCAACTCTTCGAGTTTTTCAATAAACGTGCATATTCAGCAGAATTCAGTAAAGCTGCATCAAGCAAATACGCATGCGGCAGATTATGAACATAGACAGTAATACGCGGCCAATAATGCGCAGATTTTTCACCTTGAGCATTTTCACGCTCAAATGCCTCTAAAGAGATTTCTGGACGTAAACTTGGCTGTAATCTGGTAATGATATCGCGTACCTGATCTGCCCATTGTTGTACATAAGCTTCATCATGGTTTTGATCACTCTTGAATGCTTCTACTTCAAGTAAAGCATCAAGTAAGCTAGCTGGATAACGTAAAGTTAAGCGCTGTAAGCTCTTTTGTGAAACCTGATAGTCCTGAATCACTTTCGCAAGTGCTTCACCTGTAATTGCAGGTGCTTCAGCATTGGTATGCAAAGATAGCTCATCAATCGCATTTGAGATGAGATAAGTTTCTAACGCATCATTATCTTTGATGTATTGTTCTTGCTTACCTTTCTTCAATTTATACAAAGGTGGCTGAGCAATATAAATATGCCCACGCTCAACCAATTCTGGCATTTGACGGAAGAAGAACGTTAACAACAAGGTACGGATGTGCGAACCATCGACGTCGGCATCGGTCATGATAATGATTTTATGATAGCGGAGCTTATCAGGGTTATATTCTTCACGACCAATACCACAGCCAAGTGCAGTGATTAAAGTACCGACTTCCTGACTAGAAATCATTTTGTCAAAGCGTGCACGTTCAACGTTCAGGATTTTACCTTTCAACGGTAAAATAGCCTGCATTTTACGATTACGACCTTGCTTAGCACTACCACCAGCAGAGTCACCCTCGACTAGATATAATTCAGAAAGTGCCGGGTCTTTTTCCTGACAATCTGCCAATTTACCTGGTAAACCTGCAATATCAAGTGCACTCTTACGACGTGTCATTTCACGCGCCTTACGTGCAGCATCACGTGCACGCGCAGCATCAATAATTTTACCAGCAATCGATTTTGCAGCTTGCGGATTTTCAAGTAAGTAAGCAGAGAACTCTTTGTTCATTGCTTGCTCAACCGCTGGTTTTACTTCACTCGATACTAGTTTTTCTTTAGTTTGAGAAGAGAACTTCGGATCAGGTACTTTGACCGAAATAATCGCGGTTAAACCTTCACGGGCATCATCACCTGTCACATTGACTTTTTCTTTCTTGAGAATGTTTTCATTTTCAAGATATTGGTTAAGACCACGTGTTAAAGCCGCACGGAAACCTGCTAAATGAGTACCGCCATCCTTTTGAGGAATATTGTTGGTAAAACAACGCACGTTTTCTTGATAACTTTCATTCCACTGCAATGCAACTTCTACACCAATACCGTTTTCTGTATCCGCAGTGAAATGGAAAATCTCGTTTAGATGAGTTTTACCTTCGTTAATGTATTTTACAAACTCAGATAAACCACCTTCGTAGTCATATACGTGCTCAAGGTTAATACGTTCATCACGTAAAACAATACGCACGCCCGCGTTTAAAAATGAAAGCTCTCTTAAACGACGCGCTAAAATTTCAACGTTAAAAATAGTTTGACTAAAAGTTAGTTCACTTGGCCAAAAACGTACAGTTGTACCACTGCTATCCGTTTCACCAATCACACGTAATGGATATTGCGGATCACCGTGGTGATACTCTTGTTCGTGCACTTGGCCAGCGCGATTAATAATTAAATGCAATTTACTTGAAAGCGCATTTACAACTGAAACGCCTACGCCGTGCAAACCACCTGAAACTTTATAGCTGTTGTCGTCAAACTTACCGCCTGCGTGCAAGATCGTAAGAATTACTTCCGCTGCAGACACCCCTTCTTCAGGGTGGATATCTGTTGGAATACCACGGCCATTATCAGAAACACTTACCGATTCATCTTCGTGAATCGTGACAATAATTTCGTCACAATGCCCAGCTAAAGCTTCATCGATTGCGTTATCGACAACCTCGAATACCATATGGTGTAAACCGGTACCGTCGTCTGTATCCCCAATATACATACCCGGACGTTTACGAACTGCATCTAATCCACGTAATACTTTAATACTAGAGGAATCATAAGCCTTTTCATTGGTTTGTTCTGTTTGAGAGGCTGATTGAGACTCTGAACTCATGGTTTCTCCCTAGCAAATATAGGTTTATTCAAAGATGGGTAACATCAAAAAATTATGGTGAAGCAAGACTAACTTGACCGGATTCAACATTGAATAATTGATATGAAATAGACAGATCATGTAAGTGTTTTTTTACCGATGCATGATCTAAAGTTGTCATAAAAACCTGGCTACCAAGTTGGCTTAATCGTTCAATTAAACGTTGTTGTGCGGTTAAGTCTAATTCTGCTGTCAGATCATCTAATAATACCACAGTTTCCTTATTACTCGCATGTAACATTGCAATTTGTGACAGTTTTAAGGCAATAATCAAGAGTTTTTTCTGACCTCTTGATAAAACTACATCAGCATGTCCAAACGGGGTTTTTAAGCGCAAATCTGCACGATGTGGGCCATATTCGGTATAGCGTCGTTCGATGTCTTTTTGGTGTTGATTCAGCAAGTCTTGCATGAGTCCCTGCTCTGTATGAAAACCGGGACTATATTCCAGTTCAATCTCTAGATCAGGTAGCAATTGACTTAAATCATTTTGAAAAAAGACATTCCATTGTTCCACAATACTTAAACGCTGAGAGTGTAAAATTTCACCATAATCACTCAACATTTTATTCCACGGCTCTAAATCCGCTAGAGAAATATTCCGTCTGGTTTTAAGTAAAGTATTACGCTGCTTTAATGCACGAGAATAATATTGCCAAGCAAAATAAAACTCAGGTTCCACGTGGAACATCAGCCAATCTAAAAGCTGGCGCCGAGGTTTCGCCCCATGGTCAATAATATCTGTACTTTGTGGATCAATATGCTGCAAAGGAAGCAGTTTAGCGAGTTGTCCTTGTGTAGCCACTGTATCGCCATTGACCTTCATCAACTGCTCACCAGAGGCCAACTTTTGCATGCCAATTTTTTCAGTTGCAGATTGCGCGAAAACAATCGCATCTTCAGCAGAGTATTGAATATAATTTTTAGGTATATGGGTACGGAACGACCGCCCTGTTGCAAGCAAATGGATTGCTTCCAGTATTGAAGTTTTTCCTGAACCGTTAGCGCCATAAAATACATTAAACGGTTGCAACCCTTGGAGTGCAACCGTTTTTAAATTACGCACACGTTCAATATTTAAACGCGTAAGATGCATATTAGATAGCCAGATTATACACGCATCGGCATAACGACATAGGTTTGATCAGGATGTGCCGGATCTTGAACCAATACAGATTGATTTGCCTCAGTCATGCTCATATTTACATCATCACCATCAAGCACACCTAAAACATCCAGCAAATATTGCGCATTAAATGACATTTCAAGCGGTATGTTTTGATACTGAATCGCTAAATCTTCAATCGCTTCGTCTTGTTCAGGGTTATTTGCACGTAGCTGTAAAGAATCTTGATTAAAATTCAAGAAAACACCACGTAACTTCTCATTACTCAAAATTGCGACGCGTTGTAATGATTGTTTAAACACATCATGGCTAATTAATACATGTTTATCGCCACCACGTGGAATTACACGACGATAATCAGGGAATTTTCCATCAATCAACTTTGTAGTAAAGCGAACAGTGATATCGCCCTGCTCTTTGTCACGGCTTGGCGTATTAATTGTGACATTTAACAATTCACGACCAATCAGCAACGTTAATTGTTCATCTTCAATGCTAAGTAAACGCTGTAATTCACCAACAGCTTTACGAGGCACAATTGCTTGGACCAATTGAGATGATGTAGAAGAAGCAGTAATTTCACAAAGTGCTAAACGGTGACCATCTGTTGTTACTGCACGTAATTGATTTTCATCAATTTCTAATAAAGTACCCGTTAAATAGAAACGTACATCTTGTACAGCCATAGCAAAAGCCGTTTTTTCAAATAAACGCTTTAACTCACGTTGAGTGACCTGTACTTGTGTACCTTGACTATTTTCAGTGGTCAATAATGGATAATCTTCTGCCGGTAAAGTACCTAATACAAAACGGCTATTACCAGATTTTAAAATACATCTTTGATCTTCAGTAATTTGTAAGTCAATCAATGCAGCTGTAGGCAATGATTTACAAATTTCCATCAACTTACGAGCAGGAACAGTTGTTTCACCTGCTTCAATGCATGCCCCTTCTGTTAAAACAGTACTGGCAACCAGCTCAACTTCTAAATCAGAACCGGTAATGGTGAGTGCCTGAGCATTAGTCTGAATTTTGACGTTTGAAAGAATATTCAATGTATGACGACGTTCTACCGCACCGACAACATGCGATAAAACATTGAGTAAGCTTTCTTTAGCGATTTTCAAACGCACGATTCATTCCTCTAGCAACTTGGAGCAAATATTTCATTTTTTAGCTGTGTACTATGCTGCACTTACGTAGACTTTGCAACAACGTCTTATCATTTCATTAACTCTGGAGTAGACGTAATAGATTTTTATAATCTTCGTCAAAAATCGGATCTTCTTCACGTAGACTTACTACTTTTTCGCAAGCATGCATGACTGTACTGTGGTCACGTCCACCAAAAGCCATTCCAATTTCGGGAAAACTATCACCAGTCAACTCACGAGCAAGTCCCATTGCTAACTGACGTGGTCGCGCATAGATTCGAGTCCGCTTTGGTCCTACCAATTCTTTTAAAGGAATACGGAAATATTCACTCACCACACGTTGGATATTTTCTACACTAATTGTACGTGCACGGATTGCCAACACATCTTTTAAAGACTCGCGGACAACATCAAGATCAATTGGTGCACCTTTAAACCGAGAAATTGCGACGACTTTATTGAGTGCACCTTCAAGTTCACGTACGTTAGCAACTACTTGTTGTGCAATAAATAATGCACAGTTTCGAGGTAAATCAACGCCGCTATTTTCGGCTTTTTTCAATAGAATTTCGATACGAGTTTCAATATCTGGCGGTTCAACGCCTACAGAAAGTCCCCAAGAAAAGCGTGAAACCAAACGTGGATCCAACTCGGTCAATTCTTTTGGATAACGATCTGAAGTTAAAATAATCTGTTTAGATTCATCAAGTAATGCATTGAATGTATAGAAAAATTCAACCAAGCTTGCTTCTTTACCGGCTAAAAGATGAATATCATCGACCAACAATAAATCTAAAGAACGGCAATTTTTCTTAAATTCTTCAACTTTGCCTTTTTGCAAAGAACTTACAAAATCCTGAACGAAGCTCTCAGAGGTCATATACATCACCCGTGCATTAGGCTTGGCTTGCAATAAAGCATTACCAACTGCCTGCATCAAGTGAGTCTTACCCAATCCTGTCGGACCATATAAGAATAAAGGGTTATGCTGTGAAGCACCTAATTGTGTTAATACCTTTCTACATGTTTCAGCAGCCATCTGGTTCGAACGGCCTTCAACAAATAAAGAAAAAGTAAATTGGGGGTTTAATAGTTTCTTTTTCGGTGTTTTTGGGTTCACTACACTATTAGTAGTAGGTGAACTGGAAATAGAATCTGGTTCTTTTTTTACTTTAATACTTTGTTGGGGCGCAGTTTGCAAAGCAGCAGTTGTAGTTGCTGGCTGCTCACCTGATGACAAAATACTACCAGGACGAGAATCAACTAAAATCTCAACCTGACGTACTCGCCCTTCTGATAACTGTTCGGCCAATATAGAAATTAATTCTAAATGGTTCTCTTGAATGTAACGCGTCCAATAAGGATTAGGTGCATAAAGACGCAGTGTCCCTTCTACTTCTTCAGCAACTAATGGGCGAATCCACATCGCAAAGACGTTATCAGAGAGCTCTTGTCGCAAGCGAGTTAAGCAGTCTGTCCAAAGCATGTGTATCCCCTATTTCTGCGTTTTTAAATTCAAATAATCTAAAGATTAACCCTTCCTGATGAGAAGGGGTCGCCATTCTAACCAAGTTATCCACATCTGTCATGACGATTTCAGTTGATTTTGTCTAAAAAGAAATCTCTTGTGAATAAATTTAAATTCAAAATGGCTTGTGTATAACTTTTTGCACAACCTGTGGATAAATTAACACATAAACTTATCCACAATCCATAAATATAGTAAAAACAGAGTTATCAACAACCCAAATATATGTTTTTTAAATTTAAAAGTGCGAAATCCACAGAAAAAGTTATCCCTAATAAGAATAAATTTAAATTTCTAAATTTGAATTTATTTAATAGGATGCAGATCTTTTGTGGATAACTGCAAAATATGAATTTAAATTCAAATACAGCAAATCCAAACCAAGATGGTATCTTGTTTTGTTGATAAATATGTATATAAGGTGTGTATATATTAAAAGTTCTAATAAAAATAGACAATTACTTTGTGTATAACTTTTAAAGCTATATATTGCACTGAATTATGACCGTGATAAAAAGAAGAGAAGAGATTAAAAATTTGGGTTAAATACAAAACTTTCTTGGTTTTTCATTGACAGCGTAAACATTGCACAATAAAATCGCGGACCTTTATAGAAAGATCATTTTTGGGAGTTTCAATATGAAACGTACTTTCCAACCATCTGAATTAAAGCGTAAACGCGTTCATGGTTTCCGTGCTCGTATGGCAACTAAAGCTGGTCGTCAAGTATTAGCTCGTCGTCGTGCAAAAGGTCGTCATAGCTTAACTGTTTAATACTGTTACGCTGACCAGACTTGGGTGTGATGACACTTTACAGTTTTAGCACAGACGTGCGAATACGCTGTGCTGCAGATTATAAAAGTGTATTTGATGGTGCGCTTTTTAAAGTGCATCAACCCCATTTTTTATTTCTTGCAAAATTAACCGAACAGCCTAAAAGCCGTTTGGGTATTGTTGTTGCTAAGAAAAAAGTGCGCCGAGCGCATGAAAGAAATCGAATAAAACGTCTTGCTCGTGAGAGCTTTCGTCTACATCAGCCGAATTTTGGATCAGACATAGATGTTGTAGTGATGCCGAAAGTTGGTATAGAAACGATTACGAATGCTGAGCTATATCAACAATTAGACTTTGCTTGGCAAAAATTACAGCGCTTAGCAAAAAAACATTCTAAAGTTGGCACAACCTCGCAGAATTAAGAGATAGCCAATGGTCCGTTTTCTACGTTGGTTGATTCGACTGTATCAAATTGCGATTAGTCCGCTTCTTGGACCCCGTTGTCGTTATATCCCGACTTGTTCCCAATATGCGATAGAAGCATTGCAAACTCATGGTGCGATAAAAGGCGTTTGGTTATCTTCTAAACGGGTATGTCGTTGTCATCCGTGGGGAGGATCTGGATATGATCCGGTACCGCCAAAAGCAATTCGTTTTATTTCGTTTCATCAAATAGATTCTCAAACGCATCATGTTGCTGTACCCTTTCGTGATCGTTTACTGAAGCAAAATCTCTCTAACCATTTGGGGTAATAGATATGCAACAATGGGCCAGGTTTGCAATTCTCGGGGCCATGTTTGTCACCGCATATTTGCTCATTTTGGCTTGGCAAAAAGATTATGGAAATGCTGCAACTGCTCCGCAACAACAAGCGGCAGCTGTAAGTTCGCATGAAGTATCTGCTGATTTGCCAAATGCTAAAAATGCAACAGTGGCTTCCGATGTGCCACAAGCAAATATTGCGCAGTCACAAACCACAGATGCAACTGCACCTGTGAATCAACAGCTTATTTCAGTACAAACTGACCTTTACCATATTTGGATCAATCCAAAAGGTGGTGATATTGTTCGTATTGAATTACTCTCACACGACAAAAGCAAAGACAGCGATCAACCTTTTGTTATGCTTGAAAATGATGCCAAGCGTACATATGTTGCTCAATCTGGCTTAATTGGTTTGAATGGACCAGATAGTAGTCGTGGTGGTCGTCCATTATATGCTGTTGAAAAGACATCATATACTTTGGCTGATGCTAAAGGTGTACAGGACCAAAAGGGTCAATCTGAAAAAGTTTTAAACGTTCCGATGGTATTTAAAACACCTGAAGGCGTTGAAATTATTAAAACTTTTACCTTTACTCAAGGTCAATATCCAATTGTTGTAAAACATCAAGTCATTAACCGTAGCCAACAAAGCTGGCAAGGTCAGATGTTTGGACAATTAAAGCGCGATAATTCTGAAGATCCAGGTAAATCTTCTCAAGGTATTTTCACTCTAGGAACTTTCTTAGGTGGAGCTTGGGGAACGCCTGATGCACATTACAACAAGCTTAAATTTGCTAATTTCTCAGAAGAAAAAGTAAATACTGAAGCGAAAGGTGGATGGGTTGCGATTGTTCAGCATTATTTTGTAAGTGCTTGGATTCCTGGAAACCTTAAGCTGACTCAAGCGAATGGTCAGCCTTATGTAGCTAAGCTTGAATCTCGTCAATCTGCTGATCACATGAATATCATTGGTTTTACCTCACCAGTGATTAATGTTCCGGCAGGCACTTCAATGGAAGTGGATGCAAAACTTTATTCAGGTCCGAAAGTACAATCTGAATTAAAAGATTTAGCTGTTGGTTTAAATCAGACTGTTGATTATGGTTGGTTATGGCCGATTGCTAAACTCTTGTTCTTAGGTCTTCAATTCTTCCATAGCATTGTGGGCAACTGGGGATGGTCAATCATCTTGCTTACCATTATGGTGAAGATGATCTTGTGGCCTTTATCTTCAAAAAGTTATCGTTCTATGGCGAAAATGCGTGTGATTGCACCAGAAATGCAACGCATGAAAGAAGAGTTCGGTGAAGACCGTATGCGCTTCTCGCAAGAAATGATGGCTTTATACAAGCGTGAACAAGTAAATCCACTTTCAGGTTGTTTACCATTGTTGCTACAAATGCCAATTTTCCTTGCTTTGTACTGGGTACTCATGGAAAGTGTGGAATTACGTCACGCACCATGGTTAGGTTGGATTCAAGACTTGTCAGCAATGGATCCTTGGTTCATCTTGCCGTTAATCATGGGTGCTACCATGTTTGCGCAGCAAATGTTGAACCCGCAACCGGCTGATCCAATGCAGGCAAAAGTGTTCCGCATTATGCCGATTATGTTCACGGTATTTATGTTGTTCTTCCCTGCCGGTCTCGTACTGTACTGGATTGTGAACAACAGTATTACTATTTTACAGCAGTCGTTTATTAATAAGAGCGTTGAGAAAAGTCGTATCAATAAGACTGAATCAGCTTCTTAATCGTTGAACTTTTGCTGAATAAATCCGCTTAAGGTGGTAATCTTAGGCGGATTTTTCTTTGGCTGGATTTTAGGTTTTTAGGTGAATAATATGCAAAGTCAAACCACGATTGCCGCAATTGCAACGCCACCTGGGCGTGGTGGTGTGGGCGTGATTCGCCTATCTGGACCTAAGGCTTATGAAATTGCTCAAAACCTGACACAAAAAAACTTGCCAGAAGCGCGTATGGCGGGCTTCCGTAAATTTTATGATGCTGATGGCAGTATTATGGATGAAGGGATTGTTCTATGCTTTCCCAATCCTCACTCGTTTACAGGTGAAGATGTTGTAGAGCTACAAGGTCACGGCGGTCCAGTCATCCAAAATGCCTTGCTTGGACGTCTATTTGAGCTTGGTGCAATTGCTGCAAAAGCCGGCGAATTTTCCATGCGTGCTTTTGAAAATGGCAAGATGGACTTGGTACAAGCGGAAGCGATTGCCGACTTGATTGATGCGACTTCGCAAGCTGCGGCACGCTCTGCGGTTCGCTCTTTACAAGGCGCATTTTCAACAAAAATTAATACCGTTTTAGAAAAACTGATTCATTTACGCTTGCATGTTGAAGCAGCAATTGATTTTCCTGAAGAAGAAATCGATTTCTTGGCAGATGGCAAAATTTTAGCTTTACTTGAAGATGTTCAGCAGTCGGTACATGCCGTTCAAACCTCTGCACGACAAGGGCAATTACTCCGTGAAGGTTTGCAAGTCGTTATTGCGGGTAAACCAAATGCGGGTAAGTCGAGTTTGTTAAATGCACTTGCTGGTGTTGAGCGTGCAATTGTGACCGATATTGCAGGTACAACTCGAGATGTTTTACATGAAAAAATTAGCTTAAATGGTTTACCAATCACCTTAACAGATACTGCGGGTCTTCGTGAAACAGGTGACATCGTTGAAAAAGAAGGGATTCGTCGTGCAATCAAAGAAATTGAACAAGCTGATTTGTTATTGCTGGTTTATGATTTAAACCAAGGTGATGACCCATTAAAACTCGCTCAAGAGTATTTTGCGGAACATATTGAACCGCGTCGTTTAATGTTAATTGGTAATAAATGCGATTTAACTGGTCAATTAGCTGAAATAAGTGATTTTCAAGGTTTCCGTCATATAACCGTTTCTGCAAAACAAGAAATGGGCGTACAAGGCCTCGTAGACGCGATTACAGCGCATGCAGGCTTCCATCCTGAGGAAGACACCTTTATTGCAAGAACACGTCATTTAGACGCAATGAAGCGCACGCAGCTCTATCTTTCAGAAGCACGTGAGCAACTTGTTGTGTTTAACGCAGGTGAACTGGTTGCTGAGTCACTACGTCTTGCCCAAAATGCTTTAGGTGAAATTACTGGTGACTTTAGTGCCGATGACTTATTAGGCAAGATTTTTGGTTCATTCTGTATTGGAAAATAATTACAAAATTCTGAATGATGCACATGGCTGTGTCATTCAGTCACCTCGTTAACCGTATCTTTTTAGAACCTTTAAAAACTCATCTAGCTCATTCTGATCAACTTGTGCGTCTTTGAGCACGTGGTGATGTAAATGCTGTTCCATTAATTCACTCATCAAACCGTTTATTGCCCCTTTAATTGCAGCAACTTGTTGTAGTATTTCTATACATGAAATATCTGGCTGTTCAACAGCATGCTCAATGCTGTTGATTTGTCCTTTTAGTCGTTTTACACGATTAACTATTTTTTTATCCTGACCAATGTGACTCATCTGTGTTCTCTTGTATAATTCAATATACTGGTAGGGAGTATATTGGGTTTAAATATTATGCAGGATCATAGTGTATCACGTCATCATCAACATCAGTTTGATGAAGGAAATCCACTTGCACAAAAACGTATTTTGATTGCAACGATTTTAACGGCATCCATGATGGTGTTAGAAATATTCGGTGGGTGGTTTTTCAATTCAATGGCACTACTGGCTGATGGTTGGCATATGAGTTCCCATATGTTGGCTCTCGGTTTAGCTTATTTTGCCTATCGCGCGGCTCGTCATTACTCCAAAGATCATCGGTTTAGTTTCGGAACGTGGAAAATCGAGATTTTAGCGGGTTATAGCAGTGCAATTTTGTTGATGGTTGTCGCCATTTTTATGGCGTTTCAGTCGATACAACGTTTATTTAGTCCAGTTGAAATTTTTTATAATGAAGCGATTCCGATTGCAATTTTAGGTTTGGTCATTAACTTGATTTGCGCATGGTTACTTCACGATGATGGGCACCATCACCATCACCATCACCATCACCATCACCATCACCATCACCATCACGAGCATGACCATGGGCATCATCACCACGATTTAAACCAAAAAGCTGCATTTTTACATGTAGTTGCAGATGCAGTAACTTCTGTTTTTGCAATTATTGCGCTTTTCGCAGGTAAGTATTTCGGATGGGATTTTTTAGATGCACTTTTAGGAATTTTAGGTGCTATTTTGGTTGCAAAATGGTCTCTGGGATTAATGAAAGAGACAGGAAAAACCCTTTTAGATGCAGAAATGGATCATCCGGTAGTTGAAGAGATCCGTGAAGTCATTGCTGAGTTTCCTAAATATATTGAAATTACGGATATTCATGTCTGGAAAGTCGCGAAAGGTAAGTTTTCTTGTATTTTGGCACTCGAAACTGATGATATTTCTTTAACCGCAGATCAGATACGTCATGCTTTGTCCATTCATGATGAAATCGTGCATATATCTGTAGAAATTAATACTCTAAAACCTATTTATGTTCCACGTGAAACATTGGCATAAATGAGTGGAAGTTTGGTTATAACTCGGTAATCAGTTCTGTTTTAAAAAGCTGAACTGATTAAAATGATCTCCTCTCCTACCTATGAGTCAGTTTTATGCTTAAAAAATTAGGAATATTGGCGTTATTTAGCCTAACTACAAGTGTGAGTTTCGCTAATGTAGATACTGTTAGGGAAAATATTAAAAAACAATATCCTAATTTGAAAATTAGCAATATTCAGAAAACTGAAATGCCTGGGCTATATAGCGCTAATCTTGATCAGCAAATCATTTATGTTGGTGAAGATGGGCAACATATGTTTGTAGGCTCTATGATTCGGTTAAAAGACCAGAAGAACTTAACCAAAGATCTAGTTTTAGGACAGAACTCAATTGATTGGAAACAACTGCCTTTAAAAGATGCGATTAAAACAGTCAAAGGTAATGGCCAGCATGTTTTAGCAGTATTTTCTGATCCAAATTGTCCTTATTGTAAGCAGCTTGAACCTGAACTCGATAAGCTTAAAGATGTGACTATTTATACGTTCATCTATCCTTTAAAACCTCAGTCTATTGTGGTTTCTAGACAAGTTTGGTGTGCACCAAATCAATCTTACTCATGGAAAAAACTGATTCAGCAAGGTGTTAAACCAATAGTTACGAGCTGTGCAAACCCAATTGACCGTAATTTGGAATTAGGAAAAAAACTCGGCTTTAACGGCACTCCTACTTTAATTTTTGCAAATGGTTTCAAACTGGTTGGCGCACGCTCTGCTGAAGAAATTCAGGCCGTATGGAAAGAGTTAGGTCTTTAAAATAAATTAAAAAAAGCACCATAAGGTGCTTTTTTTATAAATGAATTAAAGTTTAGCTTTTTCGTGCAATCAAGTTGTAGATAAAAAGAATAACGATGGCACCAATCACGGATGCGATAAAGCCTGCAGCTGAGTTTTCGCCGTAAAGTCCAAGTAAACGACCACCATAAGTAGCTAGAAGTGAACCTGCAATACCAATCAAGGTCGTTACGATGAAACCTGCTTTATCATCCCCAGGATGCAAAGCACGAGCGATTAAGCCAGCAAAGAAACCAACTACAATAGCAACAATAAGTGACCACATATTTGTTCTCCAGTTGTTTTTTTGATGAAGTTAATGATTTTGCTTCATATTCTATCGTGCGGTAGAGCTGTCTATTTTGTCTGTAGCAGATTGCGACTTTTTGTGTCTTTTTTGTTCAAAGCTAAGGCTTTATATAAAAAAATAGCACCTTGCGGTGCTATTTCTCTGAAATTTATAAACCAATTTCACCAATAAATGGCAAGTGGCGATATTTCTGGTCGTAGTCTAAGCCGTAACCCACAATGAATCTGTCTTCAACTTCAAAACCTAAAAATTTCACTTCAAGATCAATTTCACGGCGAGATGGTTTACTCACTAATGTGCAGAGTTGAATTGAATTTGGCTCGCGAGTTTGCAACATTTCAACGACTTTGCTTAAGGTATTGCCTGAGTCGATAATGTCTTCAACAACCAATACATCTTTACCGCGAATTTCACCGTCAAGATCTTTTAAGATTTTGACATCTCGACTTGAAGTCGTACCGCCGCCGTAGCTAGACACTGTCATGAAGTCGAGTTCATGCGGTTTAGTAATTGTACGGCACAAGTCTGCCATGAAAATAACAGAACCACGAAGTAGTCCAATAAGAACTAATTCTTTATCACTATTTGCATAGTGAGCGTTAATTTGCTCGCCGAGCTCTTTGACTTTTGCTTGAATTTCTTCGGTTGAAATCATGATGCTCATTGCAACAGTCATGGCAGATTCCTACAAGATATAAAAGAAAAATAAAAAAGGTGTTGACCTGCAACACCTCGAAAATCTGAGTTAATGGTAAAATTTTAAAGCAAAATGACGTTTCATGCACCCTTTGATGGCTGTGAAATTTTATCATTTTGCGGATTATGTCGATCACGCTTTAATGCAAGAGCACATATTCCAAATAATAACAAAAACTTAACAATGCCTTTTTTATTTGGCTGTTTCTTTTTGATAAGCACGGTTTCCATAAATATAAGTCGCCTCAATATTACGGTCATCACCTAAAGTGAATAATGCAAACAGTGAATCTTCAACAGATTTGGATTTAGACTGGCGAAGTTCCTGTAATGCTGTTGGCTTGAGATTCAGTACCACAAAGTCTGCTTCTTTACCGACGTTGAAGTTGCCTAACTGATCTTGCAAATCAAGCGCTTTTGCTCCGCCTAGGGTTGCATGATAAAGCGCTTCATAAGCTGAAAGTTTATCACCTTGTAACTGCTGAACCTTATAAGCCTCGTTAACGGTTTGCAGTAAACTAAATGATGTACCAGCACCGATATCTGTACCCAAGCCCACTTTCACTTGTTTTTCCCATGTTTTTTTCAATGGGAATAAACCACTGCCTAAGAACAGGTTTGATGTTGGACAAAATGCGATAGCCGATTGCGTATCATGCATACATTGCCATTCTTGATCTTCTAAGTGAACGCAATGCGCAAATACAGAACGTTTACCAGTCAAGCCATAATGTTGATAAACATCTAAATAACCAGCTTGTTCTGGAAATAAAGATTTCACCCAAGCGATTTCATCTTTGTTTTCACTTAAATGGGTATGGACATACACATCTGGAAATTCTTGTTTTAACTGCCCTGCTCTTTCTAGCTGTTCAGGTGTAGACGTTGGTGCAAAACGTGGAGTAATCGCATAGAGCGCACGGCCTTTACCATGCCATTTTTCAATGAGTGCTTTGGTGTCGCTGTAAGCCGTTTCTGGCGTGTCACAAAGCGCTTCAGGGGCATTGCGGTCCATGAGTACCTTACCAGCAATTAAACGCATCTGAACGTGTTCTGCGGCTTCAAATAAGGCATCAACAGACTCGGGGTGAACTGTACAGAAAACCAGTGCTGTGGTTGTACCGTGTTTCAGTAGTTCTTGAACAAAGAACTGGGCAATTTCACTTGCATATGCTTTGTCCTGAAATTGGATTTCAGTTGGGAAAGTATAAGTATTGAGCCAGCTTAAAAGTTGTTCGCCGTATGCTCCAACCATTTCGGTTTGCGGGAAATGAATATGGGTATCAATAAAGCCAGGTACAATCAATTGTTCTGGATAATGTTGAATCTCAACCCCAGCAGGTAGATACGCCTGAGCGTCTTCCCATGCACCAAACCATTTGATTTTTCCATGTTCACTAACCAATACACCATCTTCCAAATAACGCACTTGATTTGGAATATCAGTTGGCTCAGAGACGGTTTGCTGGATATCTAAAAAACGACCACGCACAACGGTGGTATTTGCGATCAATGACATGGAAAGCCTTTATATTTTCACTTTTTTCGATTGATTGTACCCCAGTTAGCCAATATTTAAACGGTATAACGTTTACTTAGTCCCCATTCAGCCAAAATCCGTCGATAAGTTGTTGATGAACGGTCTGCTTCAAAATGTGCTTCCATCATTAAATCAAGCGGCAGTTCTTCTGGCTTTTGTGATTCGACCATATCTTGGTCTTCGGCAAAAATTTGGGCATTAAATGCATATACCTTTTCTAAATCACCTGTCTGATCAAAGTTACGGGTGAGTGGAACAAATAAACGGGTTTTATTGCTTGAAATAGGACAGCACGCATTCAAGATTTTTAAGACCCCACCTTCTGGAAAATCGACTGTAAGGACGGCTGAAAAAGGTGGATAGACATCAAAGGTGCGCTTCCACAAAAAGCCTTCTGGCTCGAGATGTTTTAGTTCATGTGGATAATTACTGACATTACTGATATAGACCGTTTTTAAGCCATAGTCGGTACGTTCAGTGTGATATTTAGGGACGATGGGATTATCGCGATTCGCAAAGGCATTGTGATGTACCCACGCAAAATGAGCGACATCAATAAACCCTTCAAGTTGACGTCCACTAGAACCACCAATATCGACGAAAGGCGGTAAAATCGCTTGATGCTCTGCGTGGTCCCAAGTATCTAATATAGGAATATTGGCTTTAGCAATATCACGACCATGAATACTGGTCCAAATGAGACCATATCTTTGTACAACTGGAAATTTGGTTAGAGAAAAACGATCAGAAATTTTAGTTAGTTCGGGCTGAGCTGGTATTTGGGTACATTTCCCTTCGGTGTTATAGCGTAGACCATGATAAGGACAGACAATCTCCTCACCATCCACCCAACCTTTGGTTAATGGCACCCCACGATGTGGGCAAATATCTCGAACCAGATGAATTTCCCCACTTTCTGTTTTATATAACGCCATATTGACGTCTAGTAGCGTGACTCGTTGAGGTGCAGTAGAGACATCTTGAGTACGTGCGACGGGATACCAGTGAGTAGATAAAATTTCCCAATCTTTTGCTTCAAAACTGCTGTTACACGGCATGGCAAGGGGCGTTAAAGTTGGAATCGCATTCATGGCATCACTCCTTAAAAAAATCAGGGCTCTCACGAGCCCTTAAAATCTAGGCTTTTTTCTTTTTAGGAGATGCAAAGAGCTTGCCAATATTGATTTTTAATTGAAGAAATAAGAATAAAATTATTAAATTACATAATATTAAGTAATTATATTTTTGAATTTTTGTTCTAATTTGGCTTTAAAAATAAATATTCATTATCGCTATATACGTAAAATGCACTGATTGACCGCGTGGAAGGCACAATAAAAAGGCACCTAAACAGTGCTTTTTAAAATACCTCTAGGCATTTATTACTCGACAAAATAATGTGCTGCAAAGTGAGCATCATTACCAATAATGTCATAGCAATCTTCACGAATAGACATGCCTGAACATTGATGTCCAACCATCCATAAACCGAGTGTAGGTAGTTGCCCTGAAAATAATGGGGTATCTACCCATTTCTGTACGACATAACCATATTTGTCATAGTCATCAAAATAAAAGCTACCAGAAGCTGCACCTTGGTCATGGCCGTCTTGTAAAACTCGAATATTGGCCCCTTCTCTTGCCAAAATCGGCTTTTTCACCCATTTGCCAGACAAAGCTTGTTGCGGGTCATAGGTATGGGTTTCGACCAATAATGGATGATTGGGATAACACTTCCAAAGCTCAACCAGAATCGCTTTATTTGAAAGTAACATTTTCCAGCAGGGTTCAATCCACTGTGTTTGTGGGTGGATATATTGAGAAAATGCTTCTTCCCAGATCCATTCCCAAGGGTAGAGCTTAAATATGTTTTGAATAGGCTGATTATGGAGATCAACAAAATCTTGCCCGTTCCAGCCTATGTTCTCCATAGAAAGCTCGGAAACTTGTAGATGAGCTTGATAAGCGGTATCCATTAAGTACTCTAAATTACCCCAGTCTTCCCTTCCAGCCTCCTGACAAGCAGCAAAATGCACATGGCTACCACGCGGTAAAATTGTTTTCCAGCGTTTAATCAGGTCTTCATGAATACTATTGAATTGATCTCGGTTTGCAATGCCTGAGACTTGTTCTATCCACAGCCACTGCGCGACAGAGGCTTCGAGTAAGCCAGTCGGCGTGTCGGCGTTATATTCCAGCATTTTGATATTTCGCCCATCGTAAGCGAAATCAAAGCGGCCATACAGCATAGGGGCATTTTGTTTCCATGAATGTTCAATATGGTTTATGGCAACTTCAGGAATTTGAAAACAAGCAGGATAGTTTCCCCGTTGAATGAGGTCTCCTACTGCTGCTAAACACATCTGATGCAGTTCATTTGCCGCATCTTCAAGTTGTTCAATCTGTTTAAGGGTAAACTCATAAGCAACTCCTTCAGACCAGTAAATTGAGCCATCAAGAGAAGGTAAATTAAAATAATCAAAACCAATATTTTGATGCTCCACTTGCCAGTCTGGTCGTGGAGTAAATATTTTTCTTTTCATATTAAGTGAATGCCTAAAGACTTAGCCGCCGAAAGAAAAACCGCTACGGCCAAAACCACCACGAATTGGGGATGAAAAAGACGAACTTTTTGCTGTGCTTGAAATAATTGGTCGGCCTACACTCAAATTGCTGTAAGGATGTAAGGTATTGCCGTGGTAAGAAACTTCCCGATTATTTCGATAATACGCAGGACCTAAATAGCGACTACCAACATAACTAGACCCATGTCCACTTGAACTATTTTCTTCTTCACAGGTTTGGGTATTCCAGTCGCGAGCACAGTCATATTGGTTGTTATATACGTCTTGTACTAAAGGACTATCATTATGGCTACATGCCGTGAGTAATAGAGGGACCACGACAAGATTAATTTTTTTAGAACGCATGAGACTCCACACATTTTAATAAGTATGTTCGGCATAAAATACCGAATAGCTATTATCTATTATGTTTCTGATTAGGAAAGATAAATTTTAAGTTGGCATATAATATTAATCTGTTTTTTTAAAGTACAGTCTATTTTGAAAATTTAGATAACAAGGCATCTCACGTGTAGATGCCTTGTTGTGATGAATTAAGACTGCAATTGCTTTTTGTTGTGTCGTAGAGAAAGGTAAGCAGTGATTGCTAACACTATTACGATAAAGCTTAACGAGATCCAGATTGGCATGTGGAATACATCAAGCAACAACATTTTCGCACCAATGAACAATAAGATGATGCCTAAGCCGTATGGTAAGTAATGCAATTTAGTCGCAGCGCCAGCAAGCAAAAAGAACATTGCGCGTAAACCTAAAATTGCCATTAAGTTCGCTGTTAAAACAATAAACGGGTCGCTAGTTACCGCGAAAATAGCAGGAATAGAATCTACTGCGAAAATCACGTCTGAAGCTTCAACCAAAATCAAAACTAGAAATAACGGCGTTGCCCACAATAAACCGTTTTGACGTACAAAGAATTTGTCACCTTCAAGCTGTGGTGTAATACGCATATGGTTACGTAACCACTTTAAGAGCTTGATATCTTCAATATTGGTTTCTTCATCTTGGCCTTTTAAGAACTTAAAGCCTGTATATACCAAGAACGCACCGAAGATATAAAGTACCCAAGAAAACTCTTGAACGAACCATGCACCAATAAAAATAAAGAGGGTACGCAGTACGATGGCACCTAATACGCCGTAGAGCAAAATTTTACGTTGTAGTGCAGCTGGAATAGCAAACGCTGCGAAAATCATTAACCAGACGAAAACGTTGTCAATTGCGAGGGATTTTTCGAGTAAGTAACCTGCAAAGTATTCCATTGTTTTTTGGTTGGCTAAGGTCACCCCAACTGTTTGTTGTAGGTAAAGCCATAAACCACCACCAAATAAAGCTGCGACGCTTACCCACGCTACACTCCAGTAAGCAGCTTGCTTGATTGAGACATCCTGACCTTGCTTTTGTTTAAAGCCTAAAAAGTCAATCAGGAGCATCACAATGACTATGCCAAAGAATGCTATGTACAGCCATAAATTGCCGATCGATTCCATAAATCCTCCATACATCCGGCAATTGGGCATAAAAAAACCTCGACCAGTTGCCAGATGAATTAAACATCTGTATCAACATGATCAAGGTCTTGCCTACACCATGAATTTCACGATGCTCAGATACCGACTTTTTAATAAAAGCGTATTGACGATATCTGACACATAACATTGCTGTTATGTTTGGAGGAGGCTACTCCCCTTGTCAAACTAAATTCTTTTTTGGATAAAACATATCCAAGTCCACATAGAATGGCAGATTTTTTTGTATTACGCAACTGAACTTAATGTCGTGGTTTGAATGCAAAAAAGATCTATAGGTTATTTAATCAAACCGCGGTCTAAAAGTGGTTTGCATATAATTTGATAAAGGTGAATACAGAATGCCGTCAAACTTGTACCGTAAGCATTCCAGAAGTAATAACCTGCTGTATTGACTAGTAGTGCGACAATAAAAGCCCCTAACATGTCTAAAGGGAAATGCACACCTAAATAAATACGTGACCACGCCACTACAAATGATAAAAATAAAAGGATAACTCCAATTATTTTGCGCTGAGCAAACAAATAAGATAAAGCAATGGTGCTAAAAATCAGCATATGATTACTTGGAAAAGATGCTGTTGGCGCATGTTCAATAAACGTAGTACCCACACCCATGACAAACGGTCTTGAGTGATGGTAAAACAGAGAAATAACGTAACCGACTAAAAGTGATACGCAGGTTAAAAAGACAGATTTAATGACCCTATTTTTTAAATCTTGATCGCCATAAAACCATAAAAATGTAAGGATGAATAAGAGAATATAGAGGAGATCATTAGCAAAAAAGATAGCAAGACGAATGATAAATTGACTCGCATCCTGAGCCCCATTAATCATATGGAATAAGCTAAGGTTGAGTGTTTCTAAAGACATTCATATTCCAAACAAGAACAAAAACGTGAGCTATGATAAAGAATTAAGCTTAAGGTCTTGATAAAGAATTGTCACAAAAATGAAATATAGTTTGTTTGTGAGTAAAGATTAAACAGCAGGTCTAGATAATTTTTAATGCGTGTTCTGGACGTTAATATTAAAGTGTTAACGTGTTGGCACTTTATTCGAGAACGTTATTTTATGACTACTCAAGAAAAACAGAAAAAATTAAGCTTGAGGCCCCTATCCCCAAGAGATCCTGATCAGCAGCATAGAGCAGCGACTCCACTCGAATTATTGTTCGATTTAATTTTTGTGGTGGCGATTGCAACAGCGGGTCAGCAGTTACATCATGCAATTATTGAAAATCACCTCTGGCATGCATTACCAAGCTACTTGATGGTATTTTTTGCGCTGTGGTGGGCATGGATGAATTTTTCATGGTTTGCTTCTGCTTACGATAACGATGATGCATTGTATCGATGCCTTACCTTTGTACAGATTGTAGGGTCATTGGTGATGGCGGCGGGGATCCCTGATGTATTTCGTAGTCAGGATTTTGATGTAATCATTATCGGTTATGTGATCATGCGCATGGCCTTGGTGACTCAGTGGCTCAGAGCAGCAAAACATGATCCTGAAAGGCGTGTTACGGCTTATCGCTATGCAATAGGTATAGTCTTAGTACAAATTGGCTGGCTTGTGGCTAACTTTGCTCATGTACTTTCAATACCTCTATTTTTATTTCTGGTTGTCGTGGAATTATTTGTTCCAATTTATGCAGAAAAATATTCTCCAACGCCGTGGCATCCTCATCATATTGTAGAACGTTATGCCCTACTCACAATTATTGTGTTGGGTGAGTCGATTGTCGGTAGTTTTAATGCCATACGTGATGCTTTAGCCGCTCAGTCAATGAATATCCCTGCTATTTTCTTAATGGTCGGTGGATTGATGTTAATGTTTGCGATGTGGTGGGCTTATTTTGACCGTAGCGAACAACACCATCATGTAAAAGGTGTACGCCCATTTGTTTGGGGATATGGTCATTATTTTGTTTTTGTCAGTATTGCTGCGGTAGGTGCTGCGCTTGCTGCTGCCGTGGATGTTACAACCCATCATGCGCATATTTCTGATTTATATATGGGAATAGTTGTTGCGGTGAGTGTAGTGCTTTATACCACCTGTATTTGGGTACTTTATGAGTTCCAATGCTTATCTGGAATCACGAAATGGTTTTACCCAATCACAGCGCTCATTATTTTATGTATTCCCTTTATTTGTAATAACGTGGGATATAGCGTTTTTGCGATGGGCATTGTCTATAGTTTACGTTTAATGGTTTCTAATAAATTTATGGCCAATATAGAGCCAGAAAAGCTTTAAAAGTCACTGATAAAAAAAATGGGTTTCAATTTGAAACCCATTTTTTATTGAATCATCTAAAGCGAAATTTAAGCAGCTTTTGCTTTTAATGCGCTCATTAATTTTTGATGTAAGCCACCGAAGCCACCATTAGACATAATCACAACGGCATCGCCCTCACCTGCTTCATTGACAATACGCTCAATAATTTCATCAAGTGAACGGCTCACTTGAGCATGGTTAGAAGCAGCTTCAATCACAGGTTGTAAATCCCAATCTAAGCCTTCTGGCTGATACCAGATCACTTCGTCTGCTAAGCGTGCTGAATGTGCCAAGCCATCTTTGTGACTGCCCATACGCATCGTGTTTGAACGTGGTTCAATAATGGCCCATAAACGGCGTTCACCTAAGCGTTTGCGTGCGCCATCTAAAGTTGTGTCAATTGCTGTTGGATGGTGCGCGAAGTCGTCATAAACCTCAATGCCATTGACTGTGCCGAGTAACTCCATACGACGTTTCACACCGCCAAAGTTAGATAAAGCTTCACAAGCCGTTTCAAGCGTAACACCCACATGCTGAGCGGCTGCAATGGTTGCCAAAGCATTCGCCACACTATGTTGCCCTGTCATGCTCCATTTCACTTCGCCAACGACATTGCCATTTTCGAGTACTTTAAAATGGCTGCCATCAATTGAAATGAGTTCGGCAGAGAGAGCAGCTTTTTCATTCGCTTCTAGACTTGTACGAATCACTGGTGTCCAGCAACCCATTTCAAGCACTTCATCAATATGCGTTTCAGTAATTGGCGCAATAATACGGCCTTCACTTGGAATGGTACGCACAAGATGATGGAACTGTTTTTGAATTGCTGCTAGGTCATCAAAAATATCGGCATGGTCAAATTCAAGGTTATTTAAAATCGCCGTTTTTGGGTGATAGTGAACAAACTTAGAACGTTTATCAAAGAAAGCAGAGTCATATTCATCGGCTTCAACACAGAAGTATTTACCACCGCCTAAACGAGCACTTTCACTAAAACCAAGTGGAACACCACCAATTAAAAAGCCCGGATTTAAACCAGCTTGATCAAGTACCCAAGCCAACATGGTCGTAGTTGTTGTTTTCCCGTGAGTACCTGCTACACCAAGTACATGTTTACCTTGTAAAACATGATCGGCAAGGAATTGTGGACCAGAAATATATGGTAGGCCTTCGTTCAGCATATATTCGACTGCATCAATACCACGTTTCATGGCATTGCCGACAATAACCAAGTCCGGATGAGGCTGTAAATGACTACGGTCATAGCCTTGCATGAGTGTAATGCCTGCATTTTCTAACTGGGTAGACATTGGTGGGTAAACGTTTAAATCGGAACCAGTTACCTTATGTCCTAAATCACGAGCCAAAAGTGCTAAAGAGCCCATAAAAGTGCCACAAATACCCAAGATATGCAGATGCATTGCTCGCCTTCTCCACTGCTTTTGTACACAACATTAAAATGAATTGCTGTGTGTGCATTATTGATAAATTTGCCAGCAACGATAGCAAGGCTAAACTCGAAAAGATAGTCAAAAATCGTTGTTGTTCTATGTGTTTGAGACCCTAATAAAACTACAGCTTTATTTTTTAGATTTAAGCTGAATTACAGTTTTATCTTTTATAATGTTTTGTATCGTTAAAATACTTAAATCATCGTGATGATGAAGGATGTGCCTTTGAGCCCAACGGTTTTAGCTTTTACGCTATTAATTATTTCTAATTGCTTTATGACACTTGCATGGTATGGGCATCTTAAATTTTTGCACCACGCTCCACTTTGGCAAGCGATTCTATTCGGTTGGATTATTGCCTTACTTGAATACAGTTTTATGATTCCAGCCACTCGTATGTTAAGCGCGCAAGGCTGGTTACTCGGTGAAATGAAGATCACTCAGGAAGTGGTTACATTGGTCGTGTTTGTACCTTTTATGATTTTCTTGTTTAAGCAACCCTTTAAACTCGATTACTTATGGGCGATGTTATGCCTATTTGGTTGTGTTTATTTCGTATTTAGAAGCCAGTAAGCTCCTATGGCTTGTGAATTAAATGATTTATTCTATTTAATAACAAGCCATAGTTAGTAGACATAACTATTTATTTAGCTGAATACTTACATGCTTTTTTTAGAATTTTAGAAAATTGCTGATCTCTTGGCGTTGGGTCTTCATAGTCAAAAGCATAATTACTGTCTGTTGTAGTTAAACTTAAGGCGCCATCAGGCTCAAAATTAGACATGGCAAAACCATAGGTCTGATCGTCACAGTAAATGCGATATTCAGTAATTGAATATAAATTTCCTACCTCAGTTGCTCCAAGATAATAACCAGTCATCAGAACTGGTTCTCTCTCATCAGTAGCAGATGTTCCAGTAACAATAAATTTCTCTTGGACTTTACCAGTTAATGCTCCACTTTTGATTTCTCCGTTATAACCTTTTTCTTTATTTAAAGTTTTAATGGTTTTTTGAAATTCATCGATGTTTAAATTTACTAAAGCCGCGTAACCCGTTTTTGTGCAAAGTGTGAGTGTTAGGACTCCAAGAAATTTTTTCATTATTAAGCTCTTATTGATTTGATTAAGCGCGTTATATTAATAAAAATTGAGAATGTATCACTGTTAAACCATGACATTTTTCTATCAAATTAAAAATATTCACAGAGCTGGTCAGTTAAATTTTCGTGAGATGAAAAATCAGTCTATAATAATCGGCTTCCGAACCATTTAAAACTTGGCTCTCGTCGAGATTTATCTTCTTTTACTTTTGTCTCTGGAACATTAGCAATGAATGCGGCCGCAGCACAAGACGCTCAACCTCTCGTTGGAATTATTATGGGTTCTCAATCTGATTGGGCAACTCTCGAAAACACAGCCAATATGCTTAAACAGCTTGGTGTCCCATTTGAAGCGGAAGTGGTATCTGCTCATCGTACTCCAGATCGTTTATTTGAATATGCAGAAACTGCACGTGATCGCGGTATTCAAGTGATTATTGCTGGTGCAGGCGGTGCAGCGCATTTACCTGGAATGTGTGCCGCAAAAACTGATTTACCTGTTTTAGGTGTGCCAGTTAAATCATCAATTTTAAATGGCGTAGACTCTTTGCTTTCAATTGTACAAATGCCAGCAGGTATTGCAGTTGGTACTTTAGCGATTGGTCCAGCTGGTGCAACGAATGCGGCAATTATGGCTGCACAAATCTTAGGTTTAACTCGTCCTGAAATCGCAAAAAATGTTGCTGATTTCCGTGCTGCGCAAACTGATAAAGTTGCAAGCAAAAATATTCCGGGTCAGGTGTAAGAGGCTGAGATGGATAAAACTATCGGTATTTTTGGTGGTGGGCAACTGGGCCGTATGATGGCTCAAGCAGCGTTACCATTAAATATTCAATGTACTTTTTTTGAAGCAAATACAGATTGTCCAGCAGGTGTTTTAGGCCAGGTTTTTTCTAGCCAAGATAAGCAAGGTTTAAAGCAGTTTATTGAAAGTGCTGATGTTTTCAGTCTTGAATTTGAAAATACGCCAGTTGAAGATGTTGATGTTTTGACACAAACCAAAGCATTGCACCCTCCCCGTGTTGCTTTAGCAACTGCGCAAAATCGTTTGTCAGAAAAAGCATTGTTTGATGAGCTTACTATTCCTGTTGCGCCGTATCGTGCTGTAGATAGCTTAGAAAGTTTGAAAAAGGCTGTGGCTGAGCTTGGTTTACCGATCGTGCTTAAGACTGCAACTGGTGGATATGACGGCAAAGGTCAGTTCGTACTTCGTTCAGAAGACCAGATTGATACTGCTTGGGCTGAACTTGGTCCTGCAAAAAGTCTAGTTGCCGAAAGCTTTGTTAAATTCTCTCGCGAAGTTTCAATTATTGCGGTGCGTGGCCAAAATGGTGAAGTAAGAACTTGGCCATTGGCTGAAAACCATCATCATAATGGTATTTTATCGCATTCAATTGTTCCTGCACCGAATAGTGAAGCTTTGCAACCCGTTGCTCAAGACTACATTACTCGTTTGTTGAATCACCTTAACTATGTTGGTGTGCTGACTCTCGAGCTATTTGTAACAGAACAAGGTTTGTGTGCAAATGAGATGGCACCGCGTGTGCATAACTCAGGCCACTGGTCAATTGAAGGCGCGGTTTGTTCTCAGTTTGAAAACCATATTCGAGCCGTTGCAGGATTACCATTAGGCTCAACAGAAGTTATTCGCCCAACAGTTATGATCAATATTATTGGTCAACATCCTAAAACTGAGGACGTACTTGCCTTAAATGGTGCTCATCTGCATCTTTATAACAAGTCAGAACGTGCTGGCCGCAAATTAGGCCATATCACTTTAATGCCTGTGGATAGTAATGAATTGACGAATTTATGCCGTCAATTGGCAGAAATTTTGCCAGAACCACTTGCTTTAACAGCAGATATGACCCTCTAAAAGTATTTTTAATTCTCTAAAAAGCGATCTTCGGATCGCTTTTTTTATCTTTTAAATTTAAAAAATAATAGAACATACATATTTTAGGGTTGTGGATAACTTTAATTGGAACTTTTGAATTTAAAAAAGCTACTGTAATTTGAATTTAAAACCGCAAAAGGCAGCCTTGGTTGTTTTTGAATTTAAAATTAGTTATCCACAAAAGTATTTTTAAATTTAAATGAGAGAGTTGGATGTACTTTTTAAATTCAAAAATAGAAGTCTATTGGTATGGGGTTTGAATTTAAAAATTTTGGCTGATCTTTAAATTTAAAAAAATACGGATTTCTGTGGTAGTAGACTCTAGCCTGTAATAAATAATAAGGAGATATAGAATAGGGTTAAGAAATAGAAGTGTTTTTTGCTGTGCTGTGGATAAAGTTATCCACAACAAAGAGAGGTTTATAGTTTAAATTTAAAGAAGTACTTTTGAATTTAAACTTGGGTATTGGTTTTGAATTCAAAAACAATAATTTTGATCTAGAGAATTTTAAATTCAAAAATAAAGTAGAAAATTTGAATTTAAAACATGGGAAATGAATTTAAAGTAGAGATTATGAATTCAAATTTACGTTTTCTCTCTGAAATTTTGGACTCATAATGGTATGGTACTTACAAATTTAAATTTAAAAATCGAACTAGGATAATATGCGACGTTTTTCTTGTATTGTTGGCTCTGTATTTTTAGCGATGACTCAGGCTCAAGCAGAGCTCGTAATTAATGGTTCTACAATATCTAGCAGTGCTACTGTTCCAGTAGTGACGAGTGAAGATTATACGCCTAATAATAATTTCCAAAGCTGTTTGGCAAATTTACGTTCTCAAGCAATTGCTGCTGGAGTATCTGGTACAACTTATGATCGTTATACCCAAAACTTGACCCCAGATTATTCAGTTATTGATAAATTAAACTATCAACCAGAATTTTCGACACCAATTTGGGATTATCTTTCTGGTCTAGTTGATGAAGAGCGCGTTGAGCTTGGTAAACAAAAACTGGCGCAACATCGAGATGTTTTAAACCGTGCTTCTCAAACCTACGGTGTGCCGCCGGAAACAATTGTAGCAGTGTGGGGTGTTGAAAGTAATTTTGGTGATATTTCTGGAAAATATCCTTTATTACAAGCACTCGGGACTTTAAGTTGTGAAGGGCGTCGACAAAGTTATTTCCGCACTGAGTTTTTTGCCACTATGCGTATTTTACAACGTGGTGATTTAACCGAAGGCCAACTGAAAGGTTCATGGGCTGGGGCATTTGGTCATACTCAATTTATGCCATCTACTTATGAACGTTTAGCTGTTGATTTTGATGGTGATGGCCGTCGAGATTTAGTGTCGAGTACAGCTGATGCACTGGCTTCAACGGCTAATTTCTTAAATAAAGCAGGTTGGCAAACCGGAATGCCATGGGGTTTTGAAGTAAAAGTGCCTCAAGGTATGTCAATTGAGGGAGAAGGGCGACGTTCAAAGAAATCTTTAAATAGTTGGAGTGCACGAGGCGTTACTCGAATTGATGGTTCTCCACTTGTTCGAGGAGCTTTATCTGGTAATACTTCAGCGGGTTTAATGGCACCTGCAGGTGTAAATGGTCCAGTATTTTTAGTATTTAAGAATTTTGATGCTATCTATAGTTATAACGCTGCGGAAAGCTATGGACTTGCGATTGCACATTTATCTGATCGTTTAAAAGGTGCTGGCCCATTTGTTGCGTCTTGGCCAACTGATGATCCGGGAACTTCACGTGCAGAACGTCGTGAAATCCAACAGTTTTTGATTAATCGTGGCTATGATATTGGTGCAGTTGACGGTCTTATTGGAGATAAAACCCGCGTAGCTATTCGTCAGGAGCAGACTCGTTTAGGTTTAAATCCAACAGGACGGGCAGGGCAGCAAATTTTACGTGCATTCCGTCAAGAACAAGCTCAGAAAATGATGCAATAAACTAGAAATAATAAAAAGGTCTGCTCATGCAGACCTTTTTTATAGGTACTTATATAAGATGATTACTCTAATTTAACTGCTTCCAAAATATCAAAAATAACTGACGTAACATCTTGGCTTAAATCACGATCATTAAAGATTTCATACGCAGTGATCGTGACATCAGTATCACTTGGTAATTGCTTTTGCTCTTCTTCAATTAAATGTTCAATCGGTAACAGAGTCTGTTTTACTTCAAGATGGAGAATATCTTTATATTCGATATTTTCATCCTCAAGCTCGATTTCATGCTCATTGAAAAAGGGGATTAAAATAGAATGGAGGTATGGTTTAATTTCAATAATATCAAACAGTTCAATATCTCGTGTCTGTTCAATTGTGCTGATATGATCATTTACTTCAATCAGGATATGATAATAACTCATCTTGATCTCCATTCTATTTTCGTTAGCTCTTATGACCACAATAACATGACTTTGATATCAATTTCGATGTATCTACATAGAAATAGATACATCATTTTATATCAAGCTTTTAATTATTGAGGTAAAGCACTCAATAGATCGCGGTCAGCATCCGTAAGTCCAGTGATTTTTTTGTCACCATCTTTACGTACTGAGTACATCAATGCATTTGGTTGATCACTATGTTTTAAACCAAGTGCATGTCCTAACTCATGAGCAATTGTTAAGCGTAAATCATCAATAGACTTAAACTCATAAATCACAATTTGTTTGCCGTTGTAGATACCTTTTTTAAAGACATCCGCTTGAGCATTTTGCTTAAATTGGTTCAATGAATTATTAAACTCATTGTTAATCTGATTAAAATGAGTCACTTTGACATTTAAATCTTTAGCTTGCTCATTATATGCAGCAATTTCTTTCTTTAAAGCAACAGTTTGTTTTTGCAAATCTTTCTGAGTTTTAGCCAAAGATTTAGCGCTGTATTCAGGTGCTAATTTGCCTTGGTTAAGTTGCATCATTAGTTGGTCAAGATTTTTCAATTTGCCATTCAAAATCTGCTTCTTATTTTCAAGCTCAGACTGAGTTTGACCAAGGGTTTGCTTCAATTGCTTAATTTGTTGCTGTTCATCAATTACACGTTGCTGTTCTTGTTGGAACTGAGCTGCAATTTTTTGACGCTGTTCAGAACGGCTTTGACTATTATCGTAAACTAAACGAATTTCTAACTTTGCATTTGGATCATAAGTAAAATAATCCTGTCCAGTACCTTGCTTCCAAATGTCCGCAGCTTGTTGACTAATTTGAATTAATTGGTCTTGGCTTAAACCAAAACGTGGATCAATATCAGCAATTTTGTAAGTCAAATGTTGACCTGCTTTTTGCTGAATTTGAGTATGAGTTGGAGTGGCAAGATTAGCATTAGCCTGAAAATTAGAAAAAGCAAATGCTACGCCTAATAACAAAGATGTTAAACGCATAATCGAAGGGGGGAGATTTTAAAAAAAACGTATTATAAGAATATAAAATGAAAAATCAATCAAAAAACGTACAAAATAGGAAAATAAATGAGACTTTAGTCTCATTATTTTTTACCAAATGCCAAATTATTTTTTAGGAAAAATTTAATATATTGGGTTTTATTTAGTTTTTTTTAATCAGTTAACTTTAACGATTTTTCCTTAATTTGGTCTATAAATTGAACCTAATAAATCTAAATCTGAATCTGTCAATTTAAAGTTATGAATATCTTGCTCTTTTAAATAGGGATACATTAAAGATTTAGGATCAGTCGTATGTTTTAGCCCTAAAGCATGCCCAAGTTCATGAGCAAGGGTCAAGCGTAAGTCATTTAAAGAAGCATAACCGTAAATCTGAATTTGGTTTTGACTGAATAAACCTTTATGGAAGGGTTGAATACTCGTTTTCTGCTTTAGTTTGAATTGTGTTTTTAAAGCGCTTAAATCACTTTGCTCTCGATTTAGCTCTTTAATTTTTAAGTTAAGTGATTGAATTTTAAAATTTAGACTATTGGATTCATTTTGTAACTCTTCCGATTTTTGCTCTAGTTGTTTTTGCCATTCTTTTAAATTATTGGCATTAGAGTATTGATGTTCTCCTTGATTAAAGCGCGTTACATCTTGTTGATATTGTTCAAACTCAACTTTTAGACTGACCTTTTTCTTGTTTAAATCACTTGATAGTTGAGTAACTTGCTGTTTGTTTAGAACAATTTCTTCATTTTTAATGCGCCAAGCTTCCTGCTTTTGTAAAAGTGCATCCAAATTGTTTTGTTGTTCATCCTTAAGCATTTGATGATCATCATAGATTAAGTTAATTGACAATTGAGCCTGTGAATCATAAATAAAATAGGTCTTTCCAGTTTCTTTTTGCCAGATTTCAGCAGCTTGCCGACTTACCTCAACTAGTTGTTCTTTAGTAAGTTGAAACCGCGGATCAATAAAAGCAATTCGGTATTTTAAAGGCTGATGAGATGAATGAATTGGCAGATTGCTTTGAGCAAAAAGTGTTGTTTGTAAGCCCATGCATAAGCATAAGCTCAATCCCCACCATAGAAATTTTTTCATGGCAAAATAAAAAATATAAATAAATCTTATTGTTAGCTACTTAATTTAATTCGTCAAAACGATAAAAATCTCAATAGATTAGGTGAGGTTTGTGATATTGGTCGAAAAATTAAAAAAGATGTTCTCAGACTTGGCAATAATCAAATAATTAATGTAGTAAATAACAGTGGTTTTTTAACAAAAAAATATTATTTAAAATTAAATATTTAGTTTTTATCATTGATCTTTCTGACAGAAATTTTTGAATAATATTATTAAAAAACTTATTGTTACTTTTTGTAAACAATAAAAAACCGCGCCTAAGCGCGGGTTTTTATTAAAGAAACAAATTATTTTTTGTCATCTTTAACTTCAGTGAACTCAGCGTCTACAACACCATCATCTGCTTTTTGTTGACCCGCATCACCACCTTGGAATGCATTTGGATCAAAGCCTTCAGCACCACCAGCTTGTTGCGCTTGTTCATAAGCACGTTGAGTGATAGGCATCAAGATGTTTTGTAAAGCTTCAGTTTTCGCTTTGATATCTTCTACATCATTTTCTTTTGTTGCTGCTTCAAGTTCAGAAACGGCAGTGCTTACAGCTGTTTTTTCATCTTCAGTAATTTTATCACCAAGATCTTTAACAGCTTTGTTCGAGCTTGAAATTAATGCATCAGCTTCGTTACGAGCTTTTGCAAGTTCTTCAAACTTACGATCTTCTTCAGCATTCGCTTCAGCATCTTTAATCATTGCTTCGATTTCAGCATCAGACAAACCTGAGTTCGCTTTAATCTGGATCGATTGCTCTTTACCAGTGCTCTTATCTTTAGCAGATACTTTCAAGATACCATCAGCATTGATGTCGAAAGATACTTCAATTTGTGGCACACCACGTGGAGCAGGTGGAATATCGCCTAATTGGAAGTTACCCAACAATTTGTTTTGTTGAGCCATCTTACGTTCACCTTGGTAAACTGAAATGTCTACAGCAGGCTGGTTGTCAGCAGCAGTAGAGAACACTTGTGATTTCTTCGCAGGAATCGTCGTGTTTTTCTCAATGATTGGTGTTAATACACCACCCATTGTTTCAATACCTAAAGTTAATGGTGTTACGTCTAATAAAAGAACGTCAGTTTTGTCACCAGACAATACAGCACCTTGAATCGCAGCACCGATTGCAACAGCTTCGTCAGGGTTCACGTCTTTACGTGGCTCTTTGCCAAAGAATTCTTGTACTTTTTGTTGTACAAGTGGCATACGAGACTGACCACCAACCAAGATCACGTCAGAGATGTCTGAAGTCGAAAGACCAGCATCTTTAAGTGCGATTTTACAAGGCTCAATAGTGCGAGCAACTAAATCAGCAACTAAACCTTCAAGTTTCGCACGTGTTACATTGATCACTAAGTGTTTAGGACCAGTTGCATCAGCAGTGATGTATGGAAGGTTGATTTCAGTTGCATTTGATGAAGAAAGCTCGATTTTTGCTTTTTCAGCAGCTTCTTTCAAACGTTGTAACGCAAGTGGATCATTTTTCAAGTTCACACTTTGTTCTTTCTTAAATTCTTCAACTAAGAATTCAATTAAGGCATTATCAAAGTCTTCACCACCAAGGAAAGTATCACCGTTTGTTGATAACACTTCGATTTGTTGGTCGCCATCAAGGTCTGCGATTTCAATGATTGATACGTCAAAAGTACCACCACCTAAGTCGTAAACTGCAACTTTACGATCGCCTTCTTTTTTGTCCATACCGAACGCAAGTGCAGCAGCAGTTGGTTCGTTAATGATACGTTTAACGTCTAAACCAGCGATTTTACCCGCATCTTTAGTTGCTTGACGTTGAGCATCGTTAAAGTAAGCAGGAACAGTAATAACTGCTTCAGTAACTGTTTCACCTAAATAGTCTTCTGCAGTTTTCTTCATCTTTTTCAAGATTTCAGCAGAAACCTGTTGAGGCGCTAATTTTTTATCGTTTACTTCAACCCAAGCATCGCCATTGTCTGCTTTGATGATTTTATAAGGTACAAGACCGATATCTTTTTGTACCGCTTGATCTTCATAACGACGACCGATTAAACGCTTAATAGCGAATAATGTATTTTTCGGGTTAGTTACTGCCTGACGCTTAGCACTTTGACCTACTAAGATCTCGCCATCTTTATAAGCAATGATCGATGGAGTTGTACGTGCGCCTTCAGCGTTTTCGATTACTTTTACTTTATCGCCTTCAAGTACAGCAACGCATGAGTTGGTAGTACCTAAGTCAATACCAATAATTTTTGCCATGTGACGTTTTCCTCAAAAATTCTTTTGCAATGTTTTTGCTTGTTATCCGATATGAGAGTGAATCTATTTTTTTCAAGCGTTTTAGCGAAAAAAAATCTAAAAACTCTCAAAAAATTATTTATTGACCAACCATAACCATAGCAGGGCGCAATAAGCGACCATTTAATGTATAGCCCTTTTGTAAAACGCTACCGATTTCATTTGCTTTAGCATTTGGGTCAATACCGACAGCTTGATGTAAATCCGCATTGAAGCCATTTTTCGTATCAGCTTCTACAACACCAAATTTTTCAAGTGTGGTTAACAGCGACTTCAAGGTCAGTTTAATACCTTCAAGTACTGGCGTTTCTTCATCACCAGCCGCTTGAATTGCACGCTCTAAATTATCAACAGAATCTAGTAATTCTTTTGCAAATTTTTCAAGCACAGTCTCTTTATGCTTGTCAGACTCACGTTGAATACGCTCTACACTTTTTTGTGCTTCGTAAACTGCATTTGCAGTACGTGCTTTTTCAAGTTTTAGGCTTTCTTCTAATTTGGTGATTTGCGCTTGTAAAGATTCAACGGTAACGTCGTTTGCTTGCTCTACACCTTCAGCCTGAGTTTGCTCATTAGATTGCTCTGCTTGCTCGTGTTGAATGTCTTGAGCTTGCTCATTTTGCTCATTAGCCATTGATGATCTCCGTTTAAATGGGTTTTTAAACATGTACAGTCCTTTTGGCATCAGCATTTACTGGGTAAAACCTGAACTGCCATGCATATGCTGTAATTCATTAATAGGGATGAAGTATGGGCATTGCCTAAAAATTCAAGCGTACACGGCAATTTAAAACTTTTAATTTTGCGGTTTTAAGTAAAAATCTAAATTTTCGATCATAAAAGCAATAAATTCTTGGGTTATTTTGGGCAAATGTTGTCTTGAAGCATATACCACCGACAAACTTAATTCGGGAGCCGAAAAGTTTTTAAATAAAGGCACCAATCGTTTTTCTTTTAAATCTTTATTAACTAATAAAGTAGGTAACATTGCCACACCTTGAGCATGTACACACATGTCATAAACAGCATTTACATCATTACTTTTAAAGGTGACGTTTAAAGGATAATTCTGCGGTTGCTGTTCAGTATCAAAAAGTGTCCAAAATTGATGTTGGCTATGGTGAGCTAAACATTCATGTTGAATAAGTTGCCTTGGATGGGAGAGGGGGCTGTGTTGTTTTAAATAATCAGGATGAGCGCAGAAAACGGACTCGATTTGACAAACAGGTCGTGCAATTAATCCATCTGCAACTTTTTGCGTTATACGTAAGGCTAAATCGACCTGAGCATCAATTAAGTCCATCGTATTTTCAGTCAGATATACATCAAATTGAATATGTGGATGTTGCTGTTTAAATTGGCGAATACATTCCCCAACCCCTAATTGAAATAAAAATAAACCACAGGTAAAGCGAATCGTACCGTTATGTTGTTCGGGTGCGGCTAACTCTTGTAAAAGTTGCTGTTGTTGTAAAATATTCTCGCAGTAGAGTAGGGCTTTTTCACCTGCTGGAGTGAGAGATATTTTTCGGGTATTTCTTTGAAATAGTCGAGTTGAGAAGGTGTGCTCTAGGTGCTCAAGATAGCGAGAAACCATCGCACGGGAATAATTTAGATGTTCGGCGGCTTTAGTTAAATTGCCATGCTGAGCAATAGAAACAAAGACGTGTATGGCTTTTAATGTGTCCATATGTTTTATCATTATTACAATATATGCAACAGTTTATCTTAATTTAGTGCATTTACCTCACAAGAATTGCAATTTAAAGTATTTCTCATGAAATTGGAGATACATAATGAAATTTTTTAATTTAACTGCTTCAGCCCTAGCAACTGCGACTGCTTTAACGGTAGCTTCCTCAGCTTTTGCGCAAGATCTAAAAATCCAAAGTTTTCTGGCTAAACCTGAACATTTCGGCGTGACTTCTACTTTAATTGAAGGCGATAAAGAAGTTCTGTTGGTGAATGCACAATTCTCAAAATCTGAAGCATTACGTATTGCTGCCGATATTCTCGATAGCGGTAAAACACTAAAGACAATTTTCGTAAGTTATGGCGATCCGGACTACTACTTTGGCTTAGATGTATTTAAACAATACTTCCCAAATGTACAAATCATTGCAACACCAGAAACTGTTAAACATATCCAAGATACTCAAGCGCTTAAAGTGAAATACTGGGGCCCACAAATGGGTGCAAATGCGCCTAGCCAAATTATTGTGCCTCAAGCTTATACTGCTAAAACTTTAAAGTTAGAAAATGAGTCGATCGAGATTAAAGGTAAGAAAGAACTTACTTATTTATGGATTCCTTCTTCAAAAGCAGTTGTAGGCGGTATTCCTGTCTCTTCAGGTATTCATTTATGGATGGCAGATACACCAAAAGTTAAAGATCGCAATGAAGTGATTCAAGCTTTAGAAACTATTAAATCACTCCAACCTCAAACAGTTGTTCCAGCTCATATGGTTGAGGGAGCTCCACAAGGTTTGGATGCGGTTAACTTCTCTATCGACTATCTCAAGAGCTATGAGAAAGCGGTCAAAGTAAGTAAAAATGCGAGTGAGCTAAGTCAGCTCATGCAGAAACAATATCCAACATTGAAGAGTGTAGATAGCCTAGAACTAGGTGCAAAAGTTGTAAAAGGTGAGATGCAATGGCCATAATTAAAATCGAAACACCATAAATTTTCTAAAAAGCCGTGGTCTATCCCCGGCTTTTTTTATGAAATAAGGCATTTTCAAGTAAAAAGTCTCTGTAACATTCTACGTGCCTTATATAGCGTTTCTATGAAGAGAAAATTTTTAACGAGAGTAAAAGGCTAAGACAAAAATTAGAAATTGATAAAAATAAACAAAAGCTTAAGTTATAGCTTCTATATAAAAGGTAGAGGTGAGGCTAAGGAAGAGGTTTTAATAAAAAATTGCACAATTTGTACTTCTATTACTACAAAAGACAACCAATGATACGCACGCCAGAAAAAAAAATTGTGAATTATAGGCAGCGCGAAGATGAACTTTGCATTTAAATGTTTGTCGTAATGAAAGGAAAGTGATTATGAAAAAATTAGGTCTTATCTCTGTAGTACTTGCTGGTGTTGCTTTTACAGCTGTTGGTTGTGCATCTGAAGCTGGCTTAAATGCATCAGGTTCAGCTCAAACTAGCGCTAGCCCATCTGGCGTACAAGCTGGTGTTGGTGTAGATGCAGGTGTTTCTGGTCAAGCACAACCAGGTCAAGTTGATGCTGGTGCTTCTGGTTCTGTTTCAGGTTCTGCAACTGCTCAGTAATTCTTAGCGATAAGAACAGTTAAAAGATTATAGAGTACATATATTCAAGATGCCGATTTATATATGAAATGAGCTGCTACTCATTATTCTATAGTCAAGAGAATGTGGATTTCTCAACAAAAAAGCCCCAAGAGATTTTTTCTTTGGGGCTTCCATATTCCAATAGATTTTAGTCATCATCATGATAATCTCTATGATTGTGATCACGATCTTCTAATCTTTTCTTCTCCCATTCACGGTGTCTTTTTTCCCACTCACGACGATTTCTATCCTGTTCGCGAGCATCCTTACGTTGTTGTTCGTATATTCTCTTACGCTCTTCCCAACGTTTTCGTTCCCAGTCACTATAGCGGCGTCCATCATTGCTGTCATAGCGATCATCATCATGATCATGGTAACCATAACCACCGCGGTAATAAGGATCATCTGTATAAGCAACACAACCTACAGTTAAAAGACTGGTTGCTAATAAAGTAACCACTAGTTTTGCTGACATAGCACAATCTCCTTTTGTCTGTTAACAATAATTGGCAAAAAAGTCCTGTTTTAAACGACAGATTTGTTAATGACATTTGCTATAAATCAGATTAGCGTAGATTGGTTTTTACCTTTGTATCTTGATTACATGAGTTGTATGCGAATATAGTCAAACAACAAAGAATTCTGTAGAAAATATGAAGGATAAGAGGAATTCATGGAGATAGGCATGACAGCATTTAATCAAAAAATTCAAACATTGCTAGATAAGGGCCAAGGGCCTGCTGCTCGAGCTCTTGATAAGTTACCTCGATTAGCTCAAGAATCACTTGCCAAAATCCTTGGATATGCCTACCAATACCCGGAGCTCGATTCGTTTACTAAATGTATGATGGCCGTACAAATTAAACAGGGACGTATTGGTTTCATTGGTTCAGATCCTATTGAGTCTAGACGGCAGTTTGATACACAAATGTTGGCTATACGCCAGAAATCAACTGAAATTGATTCAGTAGAAGACATTCGTTTGCCGCTTCAAAGTGGAACTGTTTTCGCAAGACACTATCATCCTTCACTGAATAAAAAATTACCTCTGATTGTTTTCTATCACGGGGGAGGGTTCGTTGTAGGTGGTTTAGATACTCATGATGAGGTTTGTCGTATATTGGCAAAATATGCAAAAGTACAAGTACTCAGTATTGATTATCCACTTGCACCTGAGGTCTCACCTCAACATTTAATCCAATCATGTGAAGATGCATTAGCTTGGGTATATCAAAATCGCAGACAACTAAAAATATTAAAAAATCGTATTGCTGTAGCAGGGGATAGTGCAGGCGGCAATATCAGTACGGTTGTGGCTCAACGATCAGTAAACAAACCTTATGCTCCACAAGCACAGCTTCTCATTTACCCTACAGTTGATTTTAAAAGCCGACATCCTTCTTTTTATGCTTATAACGAAGGATTAGTTTTGACGGATAGCGATATTAATTATGTCACTCAATATTATGCAACTCAGCATAATGTAGAATTAGACGATCCGATTATTTCTCCAACCTATGGTAATTTGAAAAAGAACCCGCCAGCTTTCGTGATTACGGCTGGTCATGACGTATTGCATGATGAAGCGAAAATTTATAGCTATAAGCTAAGACAAAATGGTGTCAAAATGCATTATGAAGAATATCCAGATCAAACCCATGGTTTTATAAATTTGACACCTATTTCTAAAAAGGCAAAAAGATATACTATCGAGATCAGTAAGAACTTCAGAAAGTTCTGGGATAAAAATAGTTAAATAAAAGTTTAGTCCATGTTTCACGTGGAACGTGGACTAATACTCAAATCTAAAATATAAAGTACTAAATAAAAGATAATAAATACTCACTAGAATTCTTTTATATAGATGATTAAATTTATCCTTCATTAAGTTTTGCATTTTATTGTAGGAAGATATGAAAAAATTATTAATGTTATGTTGTTTGGGTATAAGCAGCCATTCAGTCTGGGCTGACACTTTAGTTGAAATGCAAACAAATTTAGGCAACATTGAAATACAACTTTATGATGATAAAGCACCAAACAGTGTGAAGAATTTTAAAGACTATATAAAGTCAGGTTTTTATAAAGATACGATATTTCACCGCGTAATTCCTGGTTTTATGGTGCAGGGTGGTGGACTTACTGCAAATATGCAGGAAAAGACTACGCGAGCACCTATCAAAAATGAAGCTGGAAATGGAATTGCTAACACACGCGGAACGTTGGCGATGGCTCGTACTGCAAATCCTGACTCAGCTACTAGTCAGTTTTTCATAAACGTTGCAGATAATAATTTTTTAAATCGTTCTGCGGGTAATGCGGGTTACGCAGTTTTTGGAAAAGTAATTAAAGGAATGGATGTGGTCGACCGTATTGTTCAGGTCCCTACATCAAACTATGGCATGCATCAAAACGTACCAAAACAGTCTATAAAGATAGTAGATATAAAGTTTAAAACTCTTCAAAAATAAATTAACTATATAAATCATATATTTGTTTGTTTTTTTAGATTTTTTTTGGCTGAAAAAGAACCGGTCGAACGTGCATATTTATAAAAGTGCTTGCGTACCAGTTTTTTTTCCCTATAATGCACTCATCCCGACGCGATACACGAGAATATCTTAGCTCACAGGGTTAAGATGAAAGCTTAGTATTGCGTTGAATTCTGTCTCTGACGAAGAGCAGAAAAATCATTAAGAGAATTGAAGAACAACTTGTGTGGATTTTTACTGATTGATTAATC
>NZ_AMJN01000011.1:0-1391 GCF_000302435.1 Acinetobacter sp. TG2027
CGTCGCCATTTAAGTCTTCAGGAATCGTGATCGCACCGATCAGGTCTGCAGGTACTGTATCAATAGTAAGCGTAGCTGTATCTGTAGCAGTATTTCCAGCTGGATCAGTTGCAGTTACAGTTACAGTATGAGAACCATCTATTAATGCAGGCAAAGTATTGTCTGCAAGCGTCCAAGTACCATCACCGTTATTCACTGCCGGATAGTCAACGCCATCCACATTCACAACCACAGTGGCTGTTGGGTCATTAATTACCCCTGTTAAAGCAGGAGTTGTGTCATTAGTAGTTAAGTCATCTAAAGATACAACTGGAACGCTAGTATCAATCGTCACCACTGCTGTATCTGTACCTGCATTGCCTGCTGCATCTGTTGCAGTCACGGTAATGGTGTGTGGACCATCAGTTAACGCAGGAAGTGTATTGTCTGCAAGCGTCCAGGTACCGTCACCATTGTTCACTGCCGGATAGTCAACACCATCTACATTCACAACCACAGTTGCTGTCGGATCGTTTACTGTGCCAGTGAGTGCTGGTGTGCTGTCGTTAGTCAATACATCATCCAGCGCAACCACCGGCGGTGTGATATCTGCAGAAACTGTACCTGTACCTGGCAATGAAGTATTGCCTGCAGGGTCAGTCGCTGTTGCAGTCACGGTATCGCCATCCACCAGGTTACCCGGGTTTGGTACTGACCAGCTGCCATCTGTGCCTGCCACGACTGTTGCAGTGGTGCCATTCGGGAAGCTTACAGTCACGGTTGATCCCGCTTCTGCTGTACCTGTAATTGGGTCATTGGCATTGATTGGATCAAGTACCGGTGCATTTGGTGCTGTAGTATCAATCGTCACCACTGCTGTATCTGTACCTGCATTGCCGGCTGCATCTGTTGCAGTCACGGTAATGGTGTGTGGGCCATCAGTTAACGCAGGCAGTGCATTGTCTGCAAGCGTCCAGGTACCGTCACCATTGTTCACTGCCGGATAGTCAACACCATCCACATTGACAACCACAGTGGCTGTCGGATCGTTCACTGTACCAGTGAGTGCTGGTGTGCTGTCGTTAGTCAACACATCATCAAGTAGAACCACTGGCGGTGTGATGTCTGCAGAGACTGTGCCTGTACCTGGCAATGAAATATTGCCTGCAGGGTCAGTGGCTGTTGCAGTCACTGTATCGCCATCCACCAGGTTACCCGGGTTTGGTACTGACCAGCTGCCATCTGTGCCTGCCACGACTGTTGCAGTGGTGCCGTCAGGGAAGCTCACAGTCACTGTAGAACCCGCTTCTGCTGTACCGCTCACTGGGTCAGTCGCATTGATTGGATCAAGTACAGGTGCATTTGGTGCTGTGGTATCAATCGTCACCACTGCTGTATCTGTACCTGCATTG
>NZ_AMJN01000012.1:0-935 GCF_000302435.1 Acinetobacter sp. TG2027
ATGATTGACAAAAGTAAGTCCTCACTAAGCGAGGTTCTATCGCAGATTAAAGATGGTGCAACCATTCTGATTGGTGGTTTCGGTACCGCAGGACAACCCGCTGAACTCATTGATGGTCTTATTGAACTCGGTGTTAAAGATTTAACCATTGTCAGCAACAATGCCGGTAATGGCGATTATGGTCTGGCGAAACTGCTTAAGGCTGGTTCAGTTAAAAAAGTAATCTGTTCTTTCCCGCGTCAGTCAGACTCTTATGTATTTGATGAACTTTACCGTGCCGGAAAGGTCGAGCTTGAAGTGGTACCACAAGGTAATCTGGCGTGTCGTATTCAGGCAGCAGGTATGGGGCTAGGTGCTGTATTTACCCCAACAGGCTTTGGAACTCTTTTGGCCGAAGGTAAAGAGACCCGTGAGATTGATGGGAAAGATTACGTACTCGAATATCCGATCAAGGCTGACTTTGCTTTGATTAAAGCTTACAAGGGCGACCGCTGGGGCAATCTGGTTTACCGTAAATCTGCACGTAACTTTGGCCCGATTATGGCGATGGCTGCTGATGTCACTATTGCTCAGGTTTCTGAAGTTGTGGAGCTAGGTGGATTAGACCCTGAGCACATTATCACTCCGGGTATCTTTGTACAGCATGTTGTACAAGTAGCGCCAGCACAGTAAGCAATAAGGAGAAATAACATGAGCTACCAGAAACTCAGCCGTGACCAGATTGCAAAACGTGTGGCACAAGATATTCCAGATGGTGCCTATGTGAACCTAGGCATTGGTTTACCGACCAAGATTGCGAGCTACTTACCTGACGATAAAGATATTTTTCTTCATTCTGAAAATGGCCTATTGGCTTTTGGCCCACCGCCCGCTGCAGGTGAAGAAGATCCTGAACTGATTAATGCGGGTAAAGAGTTTGTGACCATGCTTGAAGG
>NZ_AMJN01000013.1:0-1426 GCF_000302435.1 Acinetobacter sp. TG2027
GAACCAAAATCAAAACCTTGATGATGTTTTGCAGTTAATGACCCGTCAGGTTGGTCTCAATTTACGTAAAGTACCTTTTTCATTAGATTTACTTAATCCATGGCGTTTACCTGTCATGGTTGAGTTTAATGACGGACAAGTCGGTGTAATTGATAAGGCCGATACTCAAGGAAATGTCAGTATCCAGTTTAGTGGGGATCAGGGACTTTCGCAAAATGCGTCTTTAAGTGCTTTGAAAGATACGGTCAAAAATATTTATATTCTGCGCCCTGAAACTTCAATTCCCGATGCGCGTATTGATGAATATATCAAACCATACGAAGCAAGCTGGTTCTGGTCGATTGTTTTAAGAGACTGGAAACGCTACGTTGATATTATGTTTGCCTCACTGATTGCCAACGTATTGGCACTGGCAACCATTATTTTCTCAATGCAAGTCTATGACCGTGTTGTTCCATCTCAGTCTATCCCGACTTTATGGGTGTTGGCAGGTGGTGTGCTCATTGCTGCTATTTTTGAGTTTACTTTACGTGTAGCTAGAGTTTATTTATCCGATATTATTGGTAAACGTGCTGACTTGCGGGTATCTGATCGTGTATTTGGTCATGCCTTACGCATCAGAAATAAAGACCGTTCAAAGTCTACCGGTAGTTTTATTTCCCAGATTCGTGAGCTCGAAGGTGTGCGTGAACTGGTGACTTCAACCACCATTACTGCGATGGCAGATTTTCCGTTCTTTTTCCTGTTCCTGATCATTTTTGCGATTATCGGTGGAAAACTGTTTTGGGTGATGTTGCTGGTTGTGCCACTTATGCTTTTGCCGGGTATTTTGGCACAGAAAAAGCTAGCGCAACTCGCGCAAGAGGGTATGAGAGAGTCTTCAATCCGTAACGCCATTCTTGTTGAAGCGGTACAGGGCATCGAAGACATTAAGCTCCTACGTGCTGAATCACGTTTCCAAAACCAGTGGAACCACATGAACGAAGTTTCAGCCGATATCGGGATGAGACAGCGTAAAATTGTCGGTACCTTAATGGCATGGACCCAAAAGATTCAAGGTTTGACCTACGCACTTGTGGTGTTGGTGGGATGTTTTGCGGTGATGGATGGTGAAATGACTACAGGTGCGTTAGTGGCTTGTTCAATTCTATCTTCACGTATGTTGGCACCGATTGCACAAATTACAGGTGTGTTAGGTCGTTTACAGCAAGCAAAAGTTGCCAAACAAAGCCTTGATGAGCTTATGCAACGTCCGATCGATCAGGCTGACCGTTCGCATCTGGTACACAAAGCCGTTTTAAATGGCGATTACGAATTAAAAAATGTCTTATTCCAATATGGCGAAGAAGACCCAAAACCAAGTTTGGCAATCCGTCATTTAAAAATTCGTGCTGGTGAAAAAATTGCCATATTGGGGCGTAACGGT
>NZ_AMJN01000014.1:0-71706 GCF_000302435.1 Acinetobacter sp. TG2027
GTCTAACTTATGGGGTGCAGTTCAGGACGGGAGAGGGACACCCTCGGGTGTGCTAGTTTGAGATAATACTAGTCTGTCAACCTTCTTCCGTTCTGCCACCATAATTCTATAAATGTTTGGCAGAACTCCCAATAAAAAGGAGTTGGCTTTGCATATTCATAATTTCTTGGCAGTCTTTGCCAAAAGCTATAACGACACAACTTAAAAATTTAAAGCAGCTTGATGCCCTTTAGGGTTTTCAGGCTTTAAGTCATTACGGCTCAAAAAACTTGCATTAACAATAAAACTTGAGATGTGCAAAACACAGTCTTACGGCTTTGCTATGCCTTTTTTTCTCCCAAAAAAGTATCTCGTTTAGAAACAACAAGAATTTATAACGGTAAAAATATGCCAAATTTAGTTCTCTCAACACGTGCAATCCAAATCATTAATACATCAATTCATCTGTTTCACCATCACGGATTTCATACCGTGGGCATCGATCGAATCGTGAAAGAGTCTCACACTCCAAAAGCAACTTTTTATAACTACTTTCACTCTAAAGAGCGATTTATTGAAATCTGTTTGATCGTGCAAAAAGAACGCTTAAAAGAAAAAGTAGTCTCAATTGTTGAGTACGATCAAAGTACAAACGTGAAAGATAAACTTAAGAAACTTTATTTCTTACATAGCGATGTAGAAGGGCCATACTATTTATTATTTAAAGCAATTTTTGAAACCAAACTGACCTATCCAAAAGCCTATATCACCGCAGTGAGATATAGAACGTGGCTCATCAATGAAATCTATAGCCAACTTAGAATACTTAAAAACGATGCGACTTTTCAGGATGCCAAATTATTTTTATATATGATTGAAGGCGCAATCATTCAGCTTTTAAGCCCGGATGCGGCAATTGAGAGGGAAAAGGTGTTGGATTTTTTTTTGGCGGGATTTGTTTAGGACAAATGAAAAAATCAACGTATAAAACAATCCTATTTATAACTATTTATAACGGATCTAATCACTTCTTGTACATCCAAAATAGCTTTGTCTTTTAGAGATGTTTTTCTACATGAAAGAACCATCGGGTAGGTCGGGATCGAAATTGGACATTTTGTATAAATCAGTGAGGGTACAATTTCAGAAATTTTTCTTGCAGCATGGGTTGGAAGCGTACAAACCGTTCCTTTTCTTTTTAATAACCAAGGAATGGCTGCAAAATGAGAGGTGGATGCAAATATGTGTCTGGTTTTATTTAATTTTGTTAAATGTTCGTCAACTATTCCGATCTGTGCTGTATTAGAAATTAATAGATGTTCAAAACCTAAAAACTTTTCCAAGGTCAGATCAACAGCATCTTCAGGGTGAGTGACTAAACAAGAATAATCACCTAAAACCATTAATTCTCGGTACAAAGAGTGATAGTAAATACCACCAGAAGTCACTCCAATATCAACATTATGTTTTACTAACATTTCAGCAATAATATGCATGTATGTCTGTTTTATCACGATTCTATAATGCGGAAATTTTAATCTAATTTGCTCGATAATCTCTTGTGCAAATGCAATTTCAAAATCATCTGACATACCAAGAGTGATAATTCTTTGCTGTAATGTATTGGTATTATCTGGTAGAGATATCAGTGTTTCTCTAAAAATATTTAAGGCATTGCTGACCAATGGTTTTAAAGCATGGGCTTTAGTAGTGGGTGCTAGACCTCGGCCAGTCCGTTGGAAAAGTGGATCTTGGTAAATATCCCTGAGGCGTCTTAAAGATGCACTGACCGCAGACTGAGTAATTCCTAAACGTTCCGCTGCACGCGAAGCATTCTGCTCTTCATATAGGATTTCAAAGCACTTCAAAAGATTTAAGTCGATTTGTTCGATATTAATTTCATTCATATCTGATAGTGCCTAAATCCTATTCCATAAAGATGGTGATTATATAACAATGAATTCAGACGTAATGAACGGAACTTGTATGGAAAGTTATAGATAAGGTTCTTATTTACGTGATGCTTTATCAAAATATATCAATTTTTTGGTCAAAAGTTATTGATATTATTGTTGATTTTTAACCTGATCTAGTAAATAGGATTGATCAGGTTTATTTGGAAAAATATGATTAAGGACTGATTCTATGACAGATTATCTTTTAAATCTAGCTTTTCGATGAGTTAATCACTCTAGACAATTGAACCCCCCGTTAAATTTAAATCTAAACACATATGAATGTTGTTTATAGGGGATTCGTTTGCCAAAAAATGCAGGGATGTGTTCAAGCACAAGCATTTTAAAGTTTCGATATAGGAATTCGACATGTTAAAAAAACTACATGTGCAGGTAATTATTGCAATTATTGCTGCCATTATTTTGGGTTTAGTCTCTCCTGAATGGGCAAAGGCAATGAAGCCATTAGGTCAAGCATTTATTGCTTTACTCAAAATGCTTTTAGCTCCTTTGATTTTTCTTACCTTGGTTCATGGTTTAACTCATATTAAAGATATGAAAAAACTGGGCCGTTTGGGTGTTAAGTCACTTATTTATTTTGAAGTGCTAACAACTGTAGCAATGCTGATTGGCTTTGTATTTGTCAATGTGTTGCAGCCCGGTTCAGGACTTCATGCAACCGATTTAGCCGAACCTGATGCGGCAAAAGGTTCAGCAACACTTTCGGCGGTTGATTTCTTCTTAAATATGATTCCGCACACCATCGTAGATGCTTTTGCGACCGGAAACGTATTGCAAGTATTGGTTGTTTCGATTTTAGCGGGTATGGCTATCAATTTATGTTGTGGCCCAGACTCTGTAATTGTTAAAGGAATTGATGAAGCGCAAACCATCTTGTTCAAGATGCTGGGCTTTATTATGAAACTTGCTCCGCTCGGTGCATTTGGTGCGATGTCGGCTGCAATTGGTAGTTACGGCGGTGAAACACTCATTTATTTAATGAAATTAATTGGTGTTTTCTATGCAGCATGCTTCTTCTTTATGGTGTTTGCCCTTGGTGCAGTGACATGGATTATTGGTCTACCTTTTCTCACCATTTTAAAAGTGATTCGCGACGAAATACTTTTGGTGTTCGGTACAGCATCAGGTGAAGTTGCCTTTCCAAAACTGATTGAAAAGCTCAAAAAAACGGGTTGTGACGAGGCTGTTGTCGGGTTCGTATTACCTACAGGTTATAGCTTTAATTTAGATGGCACAGCTTTATATATGGCAATTGCGGTGGGCTTTATTGCACAAGCAACTGACACACCTTTGAGCTTAATCGACCAGTTGGTTTTATTAGCAATCTTAAGCTTTACATCGAAAGGGGGAACTACTGTCGCTGGCGGCGCCTTTATTAAGTTGGCGGCGACCTTACAGTCTGTAAAAACTTTACCACTCGGTGGTTTGGGACTGTTATTTGGTGTTGACCGAATTATGGCAACTATCATGGCAATTACCAACATTATTGGAAACACGCTTGCAGTCTATGCGGTTGCTCGTTGGGAAAATGCTTTCGATGCTGATGCTTTTGAAAAACAAACAGGTAAGAGACCTAAACGTAGTTTGCTACGGGCGAAAGATTCTTTGGTAGAGACACCATTAGCCTCCGATTCAAATCAATCAAGTCAAGTTTTAGATAAATCTCATTAATTATCTCAACTTCTTATATCGAGAATAGACATGCGTTTAAAAGCGATAGACCCAGAACATTTAACTGCTGAACAACAAGTTGTTTTCGATGCAATTGCAAGCGGTCCACGTAAAGGGGTGCGAGGTCCTTTAGCGATCTGGTTGCATCATCCGAAGTTAGCCAATTTGGCACAAAGTCTTGGTCAATATTGCCGATACGATAGTTGTTTAGAGCCGCGTTTGAGTGAATTAGCCATCTTACTAATGGGTAGACACTGGCTCGCTGAATATGAATGGGCTGCTCATAAACCATATGCAATTGAGGCTGGCCTAAATACAGACGTCATTGAAGCTATTCGTTTAGGTGAGCAACCCGCATTTATTCATAAGGACGAACAATTAATTTATCAGTTTATTTGTGAGCTTCACGAGACCAAAAGGGTTTCTGATCAGACTTATCAAGAAATAGAGCAACTACTTGGGACAGATACATTAATCGATTTAGTCGCGATTGCAGGCTATTACACCCTTATTTCTATGACGATTAATGTTTTCGAAGTTCCACCCCCAGCAGGTGTAGCTCCTGAATTACCAACTCCAAAAGCAGGAATTTAATATGTTTGATGAAATTAATCCTCAAGGACGTTTGCAAGACAAAGTTGCAATCATTACGGGTGCAGGTTGTGTTGGTCCGGGGTGGGGAAATGGTCGTGCCGCGGCAGTACTTTTTGCTAAAGCAGGGGCAAAAATTTTTGCTGTAGATCGTTCGATTGATGCAATGCAAGAGACTTTAAATCGTATTCAAAACTTCGGTGGTGAAGTAACCCCTTTTGCATGTGATGTGACTGACAGTGAGTCAGTTAAAACCATGGTTGAAGCCTGTGTAGAGAAATATGGTCGTGTCGATATTTTAGTGAATAACGTAGGTGGTTCTGCCGCTGGTGGAGCTGTCGCATTATCAGAAGAAGCTTGGAACAAACAACTCGACTTAAATTTAAAAAGCGTCTTTTTAACTTGTAAGCACACCATTCCATATATGGAGCAACAAGGCGGTGGTTCGATTGTAAATACGGCTTCAACTTCTGGAATCCGTTTTACAGGTGCTCCGCAAGTTGCCTATGCCGCAAGTAAAGCCGCGATTATTCAATTATCAAAAGTGACTGCTGTCGAATATGCCCCTAAAGGAATACGCGTAAACACTGTCTTGCCTGGTCAATTACATACTCCAATGGTTGAGGTCCGTTTAGCAGGACAACGTACTGGCGGTGATGTCGATCAATTGCTTGAAAGTCGTTTAAAACGAATTCCCGCAGGTTTTATGGGAGATGGTCGTGATACAGCTTTTGCTGCTCTGTTTCTAGCAAGTGATGAAGCCCGTTTTGTTACTGGAACAGAAATTGTGGTCGATGGCGGAATGACTGCACGTTGTGATTAAGGTGAATTCTGAGTAACTCCAAATATGTGAGGTACATGGAATATTTGTTGAACCTAATAAGATTTGTTTAGGAAGTACTATGTCATTTAATTTGCCAAAAGGTTCATGGGATTGCCATTTTCATATATACGGGCCTTTTGATCGTTTTCCGTTACCTGAAGATGCTGCATATCATCCTGAACCAGCAACATTTAAGCAGTTGCTTGAATTACACAAAAGTTTAGGAATTGAACATGGTGTTTTTGTTCAAGCTGTTGCCTATGGTTCAGATAACTTCATCATTTTAGATGCGATTGAACAAAGTAACTTTAATTATCAAGGAGTTGCTTTAGTAGATCACGATATTACAGATGAACAACTTGTTGAATTAAAGCACGGCGGAATTTGTGGCATTCGCTTTAACATGATGGGGCATTTGCCTGGAAATCATGATCCACAAGCATTACGAGGTTTGGTTGAACGAGTTGCAAAGCTCGGATTGCATATTCAGATACACGGAAAAATTGAGGATATCTTCCCAGCGATTGAAGCGTGGCAAGACATAGATGTCGATATTGTGATTGATCATATGGCACGACCTAATTTGCTTGATTCACAAGATGCAGAAAATACTTTTAACAAGTTGCAACAAGTCATGATTAATCCGAAGCATTGGCTAAAAATTTCCGGAATTGATCGCGCACAGAATGGACAACCTGCCAGCACTTGGGATGCTTCACTGAATTGGGTTCAGAAGTTAATCAAACTTGCACCAAACCGCGTGGTGTGGGGAACAGATTGGCCTCATCCAAATGTAAAAGGTGAGGTTCCTAATGATGATGAGCTTTTAAAGTTTGCATTAAAAGTACTCGATACGCCTGAATTACTACAAGCCGTATTTGTCGATAATCCACGGAATTTATATTTCAGAGAAAATTAATGTTTTAAAACCAATGAAGTATTCATTGACTGAATACTTCTTCACTTAAAAGGAAGTTAAAAAATGAGTTTAAAAAAACTAGTTTCAGGAATGGGCTTATCAATTGCTATGGTCGTGCCAGCACATGCAGCGCAATTAAATGTTATTGCATCTGGTTCTTTTCATGGTGCTATGGATACCCTTATTCCGATGTATGAAAAATTAACTGGAAATACGGTTCATATCGAATGGGGGCCATCTGCCGGAAAGTCTCCTGAATCATTACCAATGCGAATTAAAAACAATGAAAAAATGGACTTGGCTATTATTTTGGATGATGCACTTAAATCGAATGAATTGAGTCAAAATTTTGACTTGTCTAGTCGCACTGAATTGGCAAATTCAAAAATTGGTTTGGCTGTGAGTAAAGGTACTAAAGTACCGCCGTTAAAAAATGAAGCAGACCTAAAGGCGGCTTTATTGTCTGCTCAAAAAGTTGCCTACTCTCAAGGTTCAAGTGGTGTCTATATTCGTTCAACCTTATTCAAAAAATTGAATATTGAACAGGAAATGCAAACAAAAGGGCTTGAGGTTCCAGGCAAAAAACTGGTCGGAGAAGTGTTAGCAGAACATCAGGCTGATGTGGGAATGCAACAGATTAGTGAGCTTAAGCATACTAAAGGGATTACCTTTGTTGCACCTTTACCTGAAAGTTTGCAATACGTTAGTAAGTTTTCATCAGTTATTTCAAAAAAAGCTGAACATCCTCAAATCGCAGCTCAATTTGTACAGTTTTTAAAGTCTAAACAAGCAGCAAGTATTTTGACCAACAGTGGGTTGGAACCACTGGGTCAGTGAGGAATCACCATGAAGAAATACTTAACTGTAATTTTATCGACATCATTGAGCCTCATGGGATGCTCAAGTCTTGATAAGGTTGAATCTAATATGGATCAAGCAAATTTAATTTCAAATTTCTCTGTTCATAAAAAGCAGATCCAACAAGGTGATGTCTCAATTGAGTTCTATGTACAAGGGAAGGGCCCCGTAATTGTATTATTGCCTTCGTTAAGTCGTGGAGCTAGGGATTTTGATGTTGTTGCAGATTATCTTGCAAAATCAGGCTTTAAAGTAATACGTCCTGAACCTAGAGGTATCAATGGCAGTACAGGACCTTTAGAGAATTTAACTCTCCATGATTTTGCTGCTGACGTTGCTTTAGTTTTAGATGCTGAAAAAACTGGACCAGTGGTAGTCGTTGGACATGCATGGGGAAGTCAGCCTGCACGTATGCTTGCTGCTGACAGACCAGATCTAGTTCGCGGTATTGTCATGGCCGCTGCTTCAGCAGGTAAGTTACCTAAAGATTCAACTGAAAAACCGTATGGGCGTTTAAGAGATGCAATTGATAACGCAGGCAATTATAAGCTTCCTCAAGAACAACGTATTTCATATCTAAAACAAGCTTTCTTCGCACCTATGAATGATCCACATGTGTGGTTAAACGGTTGGTATGAAAAAAACCATGCTGCTGAAGCGCATGCACGAATTGTGACGCCAATTGATGAATATTTTTCAGGTGGAAAAACGGTTCCAATCCTTGATTTACAAGGAGAGTACGATGCCGTTGTCGTCAAAAATGTAATGAAAGAGTATTTGCCTGAACGAGCTGTTGAACAGGTCATCAAAAACGCAGGTCATGCGATGGTACCAGAACAACCAGAAGCGATGGCAAATGCGATAGCCAAATTTTCCAAACAAGTTTATTCAGCCAATTAGTTGACTTAAATCTGCTTATTTAATTTTTAAACCACAATCATCTAAAACATGGAGTTGATTAAGATGAACAAAACCTTAGCTATTTTATCTACAGCAATATTATTAGTCACAGCAACAGTTACGGAAGCAAAGCAAACAAACGTTTCACCAGCAACGCATACGGCAGCTGCCTCTAAGGTAAGCAATGTGCCTTATGAGATGGTGAAGTATGGTGATGTTTCTATTCAAGCCTACGTACAAGGGAAGGGACCAACTATTGTGATTATGTCGTCACTAGGACGTTCTGTACGTGACTATGATGTGGTTGCACAAGATTTAGTTAAACAAGGCTTTAGAGTGATTCGACCTGAAGTTCGTGGAATTGGTTTAAGCCGTGGTCCAATGGAAAAACTGCATATTCAAGATTATGGAAATGATGTTGCAGCAGTGATCGAACATTTTAAAGCTGGTCCTGCAATTGTAGTCGGTCATGCATGGGGCAATTTCCCAACCCGTATGGTCGCAACGCAACGTCCAGATTTGGTTAAAGGGGTGGTGTTAGCAGGCGCTTCCGCAGGTAAAGTGCCTGAGGGATATAGAGGTAAACCAATTGGACCTGAGATTCGTGAGGCGATTGATAATGCTGGAAATGAAGAGCTTCCAGAAGCTAAGCGTATTGAATATTTAAAACGTGCATTCTTTGCACCAATGAATGATCCGCGCGTATGGCTAACTGGTTGGCACCACGAAGCACACGATGCACAAGGTTATGCGCGTAATAACACTCCTGTAGATGACTATTTTGCTGCTGGCAAAGCACCAATTTTAGATATTCAACCAGAATATGACACAGTTGCGCCTAAACCTTTAAGAGGTGTTTTAAAAGGTGCTTTAGGGGATCGAGTGACGATAGTCGAAATTAAAAATGCAGGTCATGCCTTAGTTCCAGAGCAACCGAAAGCTTTAGCGGAAGCCATTGGTAAATTTGCTAAACAACAATTCGCGAAAAAATCATAGTTGTTCCTTAAAGAAACGAACGTTCAAGAACGTTCGTTTCTAATCGATTTTGTGCATTAAGGCTTTAAGAGACTTTTCCATATGATTGACAAAAGTAAGTCCTCACTAAGCGAGGTTCTATCGCAAATCAAAGATGGTGCAACCATTCTGATTGGCGGTTTCGGTACCGCAGGACAACCCGCTGAACTCATTGATGGTCTGATTGAACTCGGTGTTAAAGATTTAACCATTGTCAGCAACAATGCCGGTAATGGCGATTATGGTCTGGCGAAATTGCTTAAAGCCGGTTCGGTTAAAAAAGTCATCTGTTCTTTCCCACGTCAGTCAGATTCTTATGTATTTGATGAACTGTACCGTGCTGGAAAGGTCGAGCTTGAAGTGGTACCGCAAGGTAATCTGGCGTGTCGTATTCAGGCAGCCGGTATGGGCCTAGGCGCTGTGTTTACTCCAACAGGCTTTGGAACACTTTTGGCCGAAGGTAAAGAGACCCGTGAGATTGATGGGAAAGATTACGTACTTGAATATCCAATCAAGGCTGACTTTGCCTTGATTAAAGCTTACAAGGGCGACCGCTGGGGCAATCTGGTTTACCGTAAATCTGCACGTAACTTTGGCCCGATTATGGCGATGGCTGCGGATGTCACTATTGCTCAGGTTTCTGAAGTTGTGGAGCTAGGTGGTTTAGACCCAGAGCACATCATCACCCCAGGTATCTTTGTACAGCACGTTGTACAAGTAGCGCCAGCACAGTAAGCAATAAGGAGAAATAACATGAGCTACCAGAAACTCAGCCGTGACCAGATTGCAAAACGTGTGGCACAAGATATTCCAGATGGTGCCTATGTGAACCTAGGCATTGGTTTACCGACCAAGATTGCGAGCTACTTACCTGACGATAAAGATATTTTTCTTCATTCTGAAAATGGCCTATTGGCTTTTGGCCCACCGCCCGCTGCAGGTGAAGAAGATCCTGAACTGATTAATGCGGGTAAAGAGTTTGTGACCATGCTTGAAGGTGGTAGCTTTTTCCATCATGGCGACTCGTTTGCGATGATGCGTGGTGGTCACCTTGATATTGCTGTACTCGGTGCCTTTCAGGTGGCAGCGAATGGTGACTTGGCCAACTGGCACACGGGGGCACCGGATGCTATTCCTGCTGTGGGTGGTGCGATGGATTTAGCTGTGGGTGCCAAGAAAGTATTTATCACTACAGATCATGTGACCAAGCAAGGTGAGCCGAAGATTGTGGCTGAGCTGAGCTATCCGGTTACAGGTAAAAAATGTGTTGATCGTATTTACACCGATCTTTGTGTGATTGATGTGACCAATGATGGTTTAAAGGTGATTGAGAAAGTGGAAGGTCTTAGCTTTGATGAGTTACAGGCTTTAACGGGTGCAACTCTGATTGATGCGACTCAAGGGTAAGGAAGTAGGAAATGACATTAAAAAACGCTTATATCATCGATGCCATCCGTACTCCATTCGGCCGTTATGCCGGTGGCCTTGCACCTGTCCGTGCCGATGATCTTGGTGCTGTGCCGATTAAAGCGCTCATGCAGCGTAACCCAAATGTAGATTGGGAACAGGTCGATGATGTGATCTATGGTTGTGCTAACCAAGCGGGTGAAGATAACCGTAATGTCGGCCGTATGTCAGCACTTCTTGCAGGTTTACCGTATCAAGTACCAGCAACCACCATTAACCGTTTGTGTGGTTCATCACTTGATGCGATTGCCATTGCTGCCCGTGCTATTAAAGCAGGTGAAGCGAACTTGGTGATTGCAGGTGGTGTAGAAAGCATGAGCCGTGCACCCTATGTGATGGGTAAGTCAGACAGTGCCTTTGGCCGTAGCCAGAAGATTGAAGACACCACCATGGGCTGGCGTTTTATTAATCCGAAACTTAAAGAATTGTATGGTGTAGACACCATGCCCCAGACTGCCGAAAACGTGGCTGAACAGTTTAACGTCAATCGTGCAGATCAGGACCAGTTTGCCTTGGTGAGCCAACAACGCACCGCAAGCGCGCAAGCCAAAGGCTTTTTTTCTAAAGAAATCGTGGCAGTTGAAATCCCTCAGCGTAAGGGTGATGCTGTTGTGATTGATACCGATGAACATACACGTGCATCGACTACCCTGGAAGGTTTAAGCAAACTTAAACCTGTTGTAAAAGCAGATGGCACAGTTACTGCGGGTAATGCTTCAGGCATTAATGATGGTGCAGCAGCTCTACTCATTGCATCTGACGAAGCAGTTCAGGCTTATAACCTCAAACCCCGTGCCAAGATTATTGCTTCAACAGCGGTGGGTGTAGAACCACGTATTATGGGTTTTGCTCCAGCGCCTGCAATTAAAAAATTACTTAAACAAGCCAACCTGACTTTAGAGCAGATGGATGTAATTGAGCTCAATGAAGCCTTTGCTGCGCAAGCTTTGGCAGTGACCCGTGATTTAGGTTTACCAGATGATTCTGACAAGGTAAATCCAAATGGTGGTGCCATTGCATTGGGTCATCCACTTGGTGCATCAGGTGCACGCCTAGTCACTACAGCCTTAAACCAGCTTGAACAAATAGGTGGTCGCTACGCTTTGTGTTCAATGTGTATTGGTGTAGGTCAAGGCATCGCTTTGATTATTGAACGTGTTATTTAAAAGGAAAGAACTAATGCTATTTTACGTACGAAAAGATGTGATTTTACCTAGCCATTTAACTGAGCAGGAAATTGAAGATATTAAAGCAAGAGAACGTGCTTATTCTCAAGAAATTCAAAGACAAGGTAAATGTCGCCATTTATGGAGAATAACAGGGCAGTACGCAAACATTAGTATTTTTGATGTCGAAAGCAATGAAGAGCTGCATAACTTATTACAAGGATTACCACTTTATCCTTACATGAAAATTGAAGTGATCGCTTTAAACCGACATCCATCTTCTGTGAGAGAAGGTGATCTTTAATAATTGAATTAAACAATTATATATTCACAAGTCCATGAAACCGCAGTGAGATATAGAACATGGCTCATCAATGAAATCTATAGCCAACTTAGAACACTCAAAAACGATGCAACTTTTCAGGATGCCAAATTATTTTTATATATGATTGAAGGTGCAATTATTCAGCTTTTAAGCTCGGATGCGGCAATCGAACGGGAAAAAGGGCTGGATTGTTTTTTGGCGGGGTTGGTTTTTAGCTAATGAAAACCAATAGCTCTATGAGATCGAAAAGTTCTAAGCTATAAAGCTTCAGTAATAGACTGAAAATGTTGTTTTAACGTGTTTAAGAAAAGCTGAACCTTTTTGGGAATTTTTGATCCATAGGGCGTGGTTGCATAAAAATGAAGTTTTGTAGAAAAAATGTCTTGAGAGCAATTAATAATCACTCCCTCATCTTCATATTTTTTAGCCAAAAAATCCGGAATATATAAAATCCCCTTGTTTTTCTTACATAGATCTAAAAGTATTTCTATATTGTTGCAGATTAATTGAGGTGTCGAATTAATGGTTTTATTTTCTAAATCTGCTCTTGAATATAAAAATATGTTGTGTTTTCTTAATTCTTCTATGCTTTTAGGTTTTCCATATTTGTTTAAAAAGGCAGCTGTTGCATAAAAGTTTCTTTTATAGCTATTTAGAATAAAAATATTTTCTTCTCTAACTTCCTCTTCAATTTTTAAAATAATGTCGAATTTATGTTCATTTATTTCCGATGTTTTTTCAGAAAATAATAAATCAATCTCGATATTAGGATATTGAATTAAGAAATTAGAAATAATATCTGAAAAGCAAGTTTGAATAAAAGCATGTGGAGCACTAACTTTTAATATGCCCTCTGGGTACTTTTGGTCATAGATAAAGTCATTGGCAGCCAAATCTAACTCTTTAACAATAACTTTACAACGCTGATAAAACTTCTCTCCTGAGCGGGTGAGGTCCATCTTTCGGGTGTTGCGCGTAAACAATGATGTACTGAATAAACTTTCTAGATAAAAAATTCTTTTAGAGACTTGATCTCGAGTAATACCTAAATTTCTAGAGGCATTACTAAAATTTCCATTCTCTACGACACTAATGAAAGTATAAATACAGTCTAGTTTATCCATTAAATTTTGAAAGGTTAACTTGGCGTGTCGATAAACTATATTATGATCTTTTACTTATCAATCATTGTATCTTTTGAGGATACAGTTTGTATTTAAATAGGTATCTAGTAGTTTACGTTTATTTTTGATTTTATATATCTTGTCTTTTATTTGGATTTACTTGGTGGTTTATAAAAATATATAGGTAGTATTTTAAAATTAAAAAATTTTATCTGGTTTTAAAAAATTATTTTTAAGAAACTGGTCTTATATTAAATACATCGTTTTATTAATACTGGGGTGGGTGTTTATAAATGATTAGAAATAAAGAATATCAATGAGGTAAAGAAATGAGTGGCTTGATTAATAATAATCCAGTATGGGTTAAAATGATTTTATCAATTCATGGATTGCTTCCACTTCTTCGAGTTGCATTAGTTTCAGCCTATTTGGTTGGTGGAATTAATAAGTTCATCGGTTTTCATGCGGCTATTGAGGAGCAAGCAAGTTTTGGTTTGCAACCGGCTTGGCTCTGGGCAGCCGCAGCGATTGTGATTGAAATTGTGGGTTCGCTCTTGGTTATTTTTAATCGTTTTGTCTGGTTAGGAGCAGGGGCTTTAGGCTGCTTAACCGCAATAGCGATGCTAGTTGCCAACGACTTTTGGAATCATACAGGTCCTGCATTTTTTAGTACGTTTAATAGTTTTTTCGAACACCTCGGTCTTATCGCTGCTCTGGTGATGGTCACTATTCTTTCTAATCAACAACCAAACAAACAATAAGCTACAGCATCTAATTCTAATAGGAGTCTTTTATGCGTAAATCATTATCAGCTTTGCTTTTAAGCACAATGCTAGTGGGCACCAATGTTGCCATTGTTCCTCAGGTTTTAGCCAAGACAACAACGAGTGTAAAAAGTGAAGCACCCGGCGTAGCTCCTCAATACGATACAACACATGTGTATGTTAACCCCGAAGACTTCGATAAATTTACCGATAGCTTAGTGGCAACATTTGGGGGAACTAAATCTAAACAAGGCGTTTTTCAGGTCACTCCAACACCAAGCCAGACCATTTCCCAACTTGTATTGACCCCAGTAGGAACATTGTCTGTATTCGGTTTTAAAACTCCAGTCCCACATCCTTTTGGCTTGGAAAGAACAGGCTATTTAGTCAAAGATATGGATGCGGCAGTGCAGTCTGCTAAAGCAAATGGCGCTGATGTCATTGTTGAGACATTTCCAGATCCGATCGGGCGTGATGCAGTCATTCAATGGCCGGGTGGCGTGAATATGCAACTTTATTGGCACACCACTAAACCGAGCTATAACAAACTAGAAACTGTGCCAGAAAATCGTATTTATATTTCAAAACAAAGTGCAGATTCTTTCGTTAAAAAGTTCGTCAATTTCTCGCATGGTAAAGTGGTTTCAGATAATCCAAAGGCGGCTGGTATTGAAATTGGACGTCCAAATGAAACGTATAGACGTATTCGCGTTGAGTCTGATTTCGGCAAAATGACAGTGTTGGTCACCGATGGTCATCTTCCATATCCATATGGGCATGATATGACGGGTTATGAAGTTAAAAATCTAGCTGAAACTTTAGATAAAGCGACAAAAGCGGGTGCGACAATCTTGGTGAATGCTTATAAGTCAGATGGCCGTGAAGCAGCGATGGTACAGTTCCCGGGTGGTTATATTGCTGAAATTCATACCGCTACAAAGTAATTTATTGTCTTAATGATTGATAAAACAACACTCATATTGCTTAAGGGCAATGTGGGTGTAAACGACTAAGTCTTTGCAATGACCTATTGATTACCGTGGAAAACTAGATGGCCCAGCATATTTCTAAAGATAGAAAATATCGAATTAAGTGCTCAGAAACTTACCGTAAAATAATTAAAATAAGTTTATTGCTGACGGGGAGTTTATTTTTTTATGAAGTTACTCATGCAGAAAATGAAGCTTCAAATACAAATGCATGTCCAACTCGTCCAAAAATCTCAACGAATCGCTGGCAAGAAAATTGGGATGTTTTAAAAAATCCATGTGTGCCAAAGAAAATAGGCGATGATTTTAAATATATACCTTTTGGCGATAATAATTATTTATCACTAGGGGCAAATATTCGCGAGCGTTTTGAAGTCAATAATAATGCGAGATTTGGTAGCGGAAATAATCAAGCCGATCGCTATTTAATTCAAAGATTACAAGTTCATGCCGATGCACGTATAGGTGATCATTTACAATTATTTACTCAGCTCAGTGATGCGCGAGCGTTTGATAAAAAGAATATTAGCAGTACCGATCAAAATAGACTTGATGTAGAACAAGCCTTTATTGCGTGGGTGAGCCCTTTAAATAATGGAACTTTTAAGTTTAGAGCTGGGCGTCAAGAGATGGCTTTTGACTTGCAGCGCTTTATTTCGAATCGCGAAGGGCCAAACGTTAGACAAGCTTTTGATGGCATTTGGTCTGGTTATGAATATGGCGATTGGAGAGTTTTAGGCTATCTCACTAGACCTGTTCAGATTGAAAAAGATTCAACTTTTAATGACCACTCGAAAAGCGATTTAAGTTTTAGCGGCTTTCGTGTAGATAAACAAAATGTGTGGGGAGGCGAGTTATCTGGTTATTACTCACGTTATGAACGAGATAATGCATCTTTTACAAGCGTTAAGGGTAATGAAATTCGAGACTTATATGATGCTCGCCATATGGGTAAAAAGAATAATATCGATTGGGATGTTGAAGGCATGCTGCAACATGGAAAGATTGGCGGACAATCTATTCAAGCATGGGGACTCAGTAGCATTACGGGATATACGTTTGCTGAACAAGCTTGGTCAGCACGTTTAGGCGTCCAGTTTGATATAGCCACAGGTGATAAAAGCGCCAACGATAATGAACTCAATACTTTTAACCAGCTCTTTGCAAACGGCTCATATTTTACTTTGGCGGGTTATAGTGGCTACAGCAATATCATTCACATCAAACCATCTCTTACACTTAAGCCTTCCGATAAACTCACCCTATTAACCGCATTAGGTTTTCAATGGCGTGAAACCACCAATGATGCAGTTTATTTCCAAGGCAATAACAGCATGGCGAACACAGCAGGACAAGGTTCAAGCTGGACGGGAGCATATGTTCAACTAAGAGCAGATCAAAAAATAAATTCTAATCTGTCTGTTGCTGCCGAAGGAGTACACTTTGAAGTCGGAGACACGATTAAGAGAGCTGGAGGTAAAGACTCAAATTATCTAGGTGTTGAACTTAAATATGGATGGTAAATCGAGAAGAGAAAAAATATGGGCACAGATTTAAAGCAAACAAAAATTGGCTATTATCAAAATCTAGATATTGAACTGGTGACTTGGGACTGCACCTCGGCTGAGGTTGAACTTTCCTGTGCTTGTATTTTTGAATATGAAATGAATAACCGTTCTTTTTCGGGCGGTTTAGCACATTTAGATGAAGCACTAAATGGAGGGTTAAATGAAATACGGAAAAATAATTGGTTCAGTGCGAAATTGAACGATGCTCTTTTAATAAATCAAACGCCATCGACCATACAAGCCACTAAAGTTTTACTGATAGGAATGGGCGCTCCAGAAGAGTTTACGTTAGAGAGAATCAAGACCGCGATAAAAACTGTTGTAAAAACAGCTCATCAATTGGAACTCAAAAGTGTGGCATTTGCCCCTAGTATTTTAGATACAGGTCTGAATCCTCCCTCTGGTTTAAATGAAGTAATGCTGCAAGCTCTCAAAGAGGAACTAGACCGACATCATCAGCTTCATTTGCAAAATTTAGTCAAAAAATCTGAAATTGAAAGATGGGTTTTTGATGCGGGTTTTCAAAATTATGAGGCGAAGGCCGAGCAATATATAAAGTCTTCTTCTAAAATTTTTACTCAAGATGAATTCTGATTGTAAAAACAGAATCTGGTAAAGTACTATGAAAAGTAACATGATTTTAATTTAACTGCATCAGCCTAAACGATGCAGTTAATGATCAATATTAAGAAATTTCTAAAATTTTCTGAGCGATATATAAATCTTGTATAGATAACCCTGAACTATCATAAATTGTGATTTGTTCCTGAGATTGTCTCCCTTGGGCATTGGCTAAAAGTACATCACCTATATTTGTTAAAGTGGCAGACTCAGGCGCATGTTGGAATTCACCAATGACTTTGGACTGAGTATTAAGATCACAAAATAAACCACTATGTAGAAATAGCTGTGGTGGAAGCTCTTGTTTACCTTGTTTATCAGACCCCATAGATGAAATGTGTGTGCCAGCTTTGACCCATTCTGCTTTAAAAAGAGGAGCGTGTGAGGAAGTCGCGGTCACAATAATATCGGCTTGTTCACAGGCTTCTTTTGCTTCTGAAACCTCAGTTTTAATCCCTAAGTGTTTGAGGTCTTCTGCCATTTTTTCAGCTTTACCTGAGTCGCGTCCTACTATCAAAATCTGTTCGAAATTTCTAATTCTCGCTAATGCCTCGCATTCATATTTAGCCTGATTTCCAGTGCCAAATATGGCTAATATTTTTGAATCTTTTCTTGCCAGTACATGAGTTGCAATTGCGTTAGAAGCTGCGGTACGAAATACATTGACTTTACCTGCTTCGATGGCTGCTGCCATTTTTCCATTGGCCTGATTAAATAATAAAATCAGCGCATTATGTCGAGGCAAACCATTTTTAGGATTATCTTCCCAAAAAGAACCGATTTTAAGACCAGCTAAATGCTGAGTCGCCGATGACTTAACACTAAATGTATTTTTGCTATCGGAAGCTTGACCATGCACCACAGAAAAACTTTTTGTGTCTGGTTGGGTTGCAGCAATTAAAGCTTGGTAAATGGCGTCATAAGCCAGTTCGTGATTGATGAGAGCAGAAGATTCAGATTCAGAAATAAATCTCATCACCATCTCCAAAAGTTTATTTAAATTAAGATGCGACTAAGTCGAGAGGCATGTGCATATTGAAAGTCTATCTATGACGTTTTAGTTGACATCGTAGATAGATATCGACTTTTATTAAGCTGATAAAAACTCTACATATTTAGAAATATCAACGTTTCCACCGCTAATAATGATGCCTATACGTTTGCCTTTTAATTCATGTTTTAAATTACGTGCAGCAGCAAATCCAAGACAGCCTGTCGGTTCAACTACCATCTTCATTCTTTCAACGAAGAACTTCATACAACTAATGAGGTCTTCATCTTCTACTGTCAAAATGTCATCTACATTCTTTTGAATAATAGGGAATGTTAATTTGCCTAAATATTGCGTTTGAGCACCATCTGCAATGGTTTGCGGCGTATCAATATGAACAATTTCTCCTTTTCTAAAAGACATTTGTCCATCATTTCCTAGAGTAGGTTCAACACCATATATTTTACAGTTAGGAGAGAGATGGCGAGCAGAAAGGGCTGAACCTGCTAATAAACCACCGCCACCTAAACATACAAACAGGTAATCTAATTCACCTACTTCTTCAAATAACTCTTTTGCAGCCGTACCTTGACCTGCAATTACATGCGGGTGGTCATAAGATGGAATGAGTGTCAGGCCATTTTTTTCAGCTATTTCTTTTCCAATTTTTTCCCGATCTTCCGTATAGCGGTCAAATTCAACAATATCACCGCCGTATTCTCGCGTTGCTGCCATTTTTGCAGCAGGAGCATCTTGGGGCATAACGATTATGGCTGGAATACCAAGAGTTTTTGCTGAAAGTGCAATTGCTTGTGCATGATTTCCCGAAGAGAAAGCAACCACACCCGCTTTTTTTTGAGTGTCATTAAATTGCAAAAGTGCATTCATTGCACCACGAAATTTGAAAGCACCAACACGCTGAAAATTCTCACATTTAAAAAATACTTCTGCTTCAAATTCATTGTTAACCGTACGTGAAGTTAAAACAGGAGTCTTATTTACAAAACCTTTTATACGTTCAGCAGCGGCTGCTACATCTTCATAAGTGGGAAGGGTTAAATTTTTCATAATTAAACCTAATTCTATTCAATGTTTTAGATGCAAGATTTCCTATTGCGCAAGGAACACTCAATATATTGACCTTGTTTAGATAAAATATATATGTTTAGATAAAATGTCTAATTTTATTTTCTAATGTGATAACAATGAGATATAAGATTTTGATTTACATTAAGTTTAAAATTAGATAAAAAGTCTAAATTGCTATTACATCCTTTACTCTAGGTTTGAAATAGTAATTAAGTCATTAGGAGGAAATACATTGGGCAATCGTGATAAACATTTACTCACTCAACTAGATACCATCGCGAAGGGGCTAAGTGAAACACTATTTCCTTTTTGCGAAGTTGTTGTCCATGACTTAACAAATCCTGAGCATGCCATACTCTCTATACATAACAATCTATCAGGCCGAAAAATTGGAGATCCAGCAACCGAGTTAGGACTGGCTAGAATTATGTCTCCAGAGTTTCCAAACCTCATTTCAAACTACGCAAACCAGTTTGCTGATGGTCGACCTGCAAAAAGTACCTCTATTGGTATTAAAGATGAAGAAGGCGAGTATGTGGCTGCTTTATGTATGAATATTGATTTAACTCTATTTAGAGGAATGCAAAGCGCTCTAGATCAGTTTACTAAAATTGAAACTAATAACATTATTGAAAATTTAGAACCGAATGGTACAGAAGCAATTCGAAGATATATTGATCAATTTGCATCAAAACATGCTACTACACCGCGCATGTTAAAACTTAATGAGCGAAAACAATTAATCCATGAGTTAAAGAACAATGGCTTATTAGACATTAAAAAGGCAGTGGAGACGGTTGCACAACATTTGGGTATATCCAGAGCGAGTGCCTATTTGTATGTGAAGGAAACTTAAAAGTTTTATCTTATTCATTAAAAAACAATTTGTTTATTAAACATGACTCATATAATAAATGGGAACACAACAAGCATCTCTATAGCTTGATCTAGGAGGTCGTTATTTGAAGTTATTTATTATTATATTCATAGTAATTTTTTCTAGTATTGGACTCATTTGTTTAATCGCGCTACTCAGAAATTTAAAAAATTATTCACCATCTGGTGAGCATGATCATTCATCTGCTTCAACACATCATTTTCACGATAATAGTCCGAGTCATCATCATAGCTCTAGTTACTCAAATGACTGTTCATCATCTTCAGATTCAGGAGGATGTGATGGCGGCGGTGGCGGGGGAGATTAAAAAAAGCCCTTTTATGCAAAGGGCTTTTTTTATGATTTAAGGTAAATCGAACCAGATAAATTGACTGTCTTCAATTGCGTGAATTGTCGCTTTATCTTCAAAAACTAAAGCATCGCCTGCTTTAACTTCTTGATCGCCAATGCGAACTACACCTGAAATCACGTGCACATAGTTCACTTTTTTAACCGTATCAACAGTTAACTCATATCCTTTTTCCAATACTGCAGATTTTACTTCTGCATTTTGGCGAATATGCATTGGTGCATTTGCATCAGGACCTGCAATTAAATGCCATTTGTTTGGATCTTTACGCGGGTCAAGATTAATTTGCTGGTAATTTGGCTCTGCGTCTCTTTCATCAGGAATAATCCAGATTTGTAGTAAATGTACAGGCGTATTAGTGTTGTTGATTTCACTGTGGGCAACACCTGTGCCGGCACTCATGAGTTGCCATTCACCCGCCTTAATTTGGCCTTCATTTCCCATCGTATCACGGTGTGAAATTGCACCATCTAGCACACAAGTTAAGATTTCCATGTTGTCATGGGAGTGCGTACCAAAACCATTATGCGCATCAATCTGGTCGTCATTAATTACACGTAGAGCGCTTACACCCATATATTTAGGGTCGTACCAGCTACCAAATGAAAAGCTATGATAAGACTCTAACCAGCCTGCTTTTACATGACCTCGATCTTCACTACGATGTAGATAAGCATTCATGATCTAATCTCCCAAATTTTTATTTATCTCTTGAGAAATATAATAATGTTCTATATGGGGCTAAAAAATAGGTTAACTGCAACATGTCGTTGCATAATTGATATGGTCGTATAGTTTTATATTTATAGATGTATGTTGACTCATAAATAAAACCTGCACAAAGCAGGTTTTATTCAAATGATTGCTGATCTTAATTTGCTAAATCAAGGTCATCATATTCATTCAATGTCTTACCTTGCTGAATATGTTTTTGATAATGTTGAGCACGGAGTATGTCTAGTTCTGAACTTGATACGCCATCTCTCCAATAGCCAGCAATACGCACGTCATTTTTATTAAACTGTTTATCTTCTAGAAAAAACTGGCGTAAAGCTCTGGCTTCTTTACGTTCGCAAGCCGCCCAAATTGTAATATTGTCATAATTTTTTAGTGCAAATGCTGCTTTTAAAAGAAGACCTTTTTGTGGCGTGTGATGTTCTTTATGGAAAGAATGAATTTTAACATGGTCATGATGGGGTAATTGGTTAGCAATATCTTTTTCAAAACTTTCAATGAAAATATCCGCACTTACGCCATTTTCCCATTCATTCAATATTGAATATAACGCAGGTACAGCCGTATCGTCGGCAAACATGACCACATGTTTTTTATGTATGAAGTTGGGAATGAAATGAGGGCGGGGGCCAATAAGCCCGATTTTTGTACCCACTTGAGCCGAATTAAGCCATTCCATTGCTGGGCTTAAATCTTCATGTTTAACAAAATCAATTTCGATTTGAGCGTTTACAGGATTGAACGAACGGACCGTATAGACGCGTGAGATGGGTTGTCCCTCTGGCGGATTGCTCACAATTAACCGAATTGCCAAATTAGGAGCTTGCCAAAGCTCCGGCTGTAATGTGTTGATTTTTCCTTGAATTCTTACAATGGATGGGTATGGCGTATGGATCGAGACGATAGTCATCTCAAGCTGTTCCATATCTTGTAGATGGTCTTTTTCTTTTAGTAAGTCGCCATATTCTTGTTTCGATTTTTCTGCAATTTTTGTCATACATATAACCCAAGCTTCATGATTACTATAGAGCGTAATAATTGATATAGATGTAGTCTCTCTATTCATTACGATAACCAAGTTGGCTCTAGATGTAAATAATAATCATTATTAATTGTGGTTTTTAGATCATAAATATAGACCTCTAAACGATTAGACCTAAGGTTAAAAATTATCTTATTGTTTTGATATTTATCATTTTTCATAAATGGCTTTTAAAGGGGAGAAATTGATATTTATCTTAATATTAATTGTAAATGATTATCATTTGTATTATTGTGCTGGGATATCTATTATTCGAACAAACAGGTATAAAGACGACATTTTTATAACTTTGTTTTGAATATTAGGTTGGGTGGTATTGCATAAAGAATAGGGTGAGGACCAAGATAAATGCTAAAAGATTTGAGTCAAAATTTAGGGCAAATGAATGATAAAAATAACAACGTAGAAAATTTCTTAAAGCGAATTTATGAAAATATTTTTGATCAAAATTCCAATCGAACAGCACTTATTTTTGAAGACCGTAGCATTAGTTATGCTGAGGTAGGGACTCAGGTCGCCAAAGTCATGTATGCGCTAAAAATGCAAGATTTGGCGACAGGGTCTGTGGTTGCAATTTGCTTGAGAAAAAGTCCTGAGCATATTTATACCGCTTTGGCATGTGCGCTTACTGGCATCATTTGGCTACCTGTAGATATGGATTCACCGCCGTCGAGACTGAACTATTTATTGACGAATAGTCGGGCAGATGTTGTGGTGAGTGACTCATCCATTGCAGGTGTTCAAAACCTAAATATTAATGAAATTTTATCGGCTACAACTGAGTATGAACCGAGCTTTAATGCCGAAATTAACCGACTTCCGGCATATTATTTATATACTTCGGGAAGTACAGGAACTCCGAAGTGTGTGGTCTTAAATAATCAAGCCACAGAAAACACGCTACAACAGACGATCTCGGAATGGCGAATTACTGCGGATGATGTGATTATGGCGGTAACACCATTTCATCATGATATGTCGGTATTTGATGTTTTTGCTTCAATGGCAGTGGGTGCAACTTTGGTGGTGCCATCCTTTGAGCAAAGTAAAAATGCTGTTGTCTGGGCCAATTTAGTAGATCGCTACAAGGTTACGCTTTGGAGCAGTGTGCCTGCCATTGTCGATATGTTGTTCAGTGTAGCTCAAAAAGAACAACTACAGTCTTTGCGTTTAATTGCCCAAGGCGGCGACTATATCAAACCTTCATTTATAGCAAAGTTAAGAGAACAATTGCCTAACGCTCGTTTATTTTCATTAGGTGGGCCTACCGAGACCACAATTTGGAGTATATGGCATGAAATAAATGAGCAAGATCAGGAAATTATTCCGTATGGAAAAGCTTTAGAAAATAACCGTTATTATATTTTGGATGAAAATCTAAAACCTTGCCAAATGGGCGAGGTCGGTACGATGTATATGACCGGCCTGAATTTATCAAATGGTTATTTACTTGATGGGGAGATTTATTATAAAGATTTCGTTGAAATTCAAGTGAGTGAAAATGAAACTCAAACTGCTTTTCGCATGAGTGATCAAGGATATTTTAGGGAAGATGGAAATATTATTTTTGCTGGACGTGAGGAAGGTTATTTAAAAATAAAAGGCGTGAGAATCTCTGCGGCCGAGGTTGAAAATGCTTTAACGAAGAACCCGTATATTCATAACTGTGTGATAGTAAGTTGTGTACACCCAACAACTGAAACTCAAGAGTTAGCCGCCGTTTACACCCTAGAAAATAAATACAAAACTACTCGCTTAAATAGCCCCGAATTAAAGAACTTTTTAAAAGTACATTTACCGAGTTCACATATTCCTTCGAAATATTTGGCCGTCGAAACTATACCTTTAACCCGAAATGGAAAAATTGATCGTAAAGCTGTGCAAGAAATCGCTCAGGGGAAAATTTACGTATCTTCTATGTTGTCTACAAACTCCTCTAAAACACAGTTATCAGTCGCTGAGGTAGGAGATTCGGTGTTATCGGTTTTCCGTGAATGCATAGCTGACAGCCAAGCTGAAAGAATGGATATTTTTTATAGAAGTGAAATATTAGCGATAGGAATTCGTCCGAAACAACTCATGAGTATTGCTCAGAAACTTTCTCAGAAGCTCAATACAGAAATTGATTTTTATACACTCATTAGCTGCAAAACAATTCAGGATGTGGTGAATAAAGTAGAGCAACAAATAAAATAGAAAAAATTGAAATGTGCTTAAAAGCGGAGTTGAGTTGTTTGCTTTTAAGCACATGGTGGGTTTTAGGGCAACTAGATTTGAGCTAAGGTTGCCTTAATTTTTTCACAGATACTTTGCACTGTTGCTGTCGGAAAGCGGTGGGCTTGATACGTAATGATCATGCTTAACTGATGTTGTCCATCAATCACATTTTCCATAATTTCAAAATGTAATCCGAACATCGATTCATCACGTTCTGGCAAGATCTGACGAAAAGGAAGATCTTGTCCCTGAGGTGTTTTGAGCGCGCCGTTTAAAGCGTTATTTGAATGGATATGAATAAACACATCAAATAACAGTCCTTCATCGGCGCTCATTCCTAATGCATTTTGAATATGGTTGATTGGAATATCTGCATAGGCCATCGAGGTATTAATCATTGTGCTGATATTGTGGAGCAATGATTGGAATGAATCTGCAGGGCTAAATTGTGTGCGATGCGCCACCATGGTCGTAAAGTAACCCACCGTATCAAAAAACTCGGGATCAGTTCGTCCAGAAGCAGAAGTACCAATCACAATATCTTTTAAATCGCCTTGTTGTTGTAACGCATTGGCGATAGCAGTATAGAGAACTGCGAAAATAGAAGAGCCGTGTTGTCTCGAAAATGCGAGGAGCTTGTCATGCATTTCCGGTGCAAATTTAAGTTCGAGCCATTGGACTGGAGGTTTTTCCTTTTCAGCATTTAATTCATTTTGCGAAATAGGGAGGCTTAGACCTTTAGTTGCCCCTGTTAGCAGGTTAGTCCAATAATTTAGATGGTCTTGGTTGATCCCTTGCTTTTGCTGGAGTAAAGAAAAATCAAGAATAGATTGGGCGGATGCCTTCCAGTTTGGTGCTTGAGCATTTGAGCGAGCAAGATAAGCATGCGCAAGGTCAGCCATAATCGTATTTAAAGACCATTCATCAATCACCATGTGGTGAACTAAAAACGATAGAGTTTGGCGGCCTTTAGCATTTCGAATTAAACGAATTCTTAAGGGAAGTTCACGAGTTAAATCAAATTTATATGAAGCTTCACTGGCAAGCGTTGCATCGTGACTTTCGGCACTGTTCCAAAACCATTTGAATTGTTGAAGTTCAGATGTAGGAACCACCTGTTGATAGGTTTGACCATTGGCGCTATTAAAAATTGTGCGTAAACCTGCATGGCGCTCAACAATATCTGTAAATGCTTGAAAGAAAATATCTTCATTAATTTCTTCAAGGAATTCTACGGCAAATGGCAAGTTATAAATTGGGCTAAAATCGAACGCAGAATAAGCTTGCCACAGGAAATCTTGAGCTAAAGTAAGCGGGGCTTTATCGACACTTTGCAAGGTGGATTTTTCAGTTTTTGCAGATTTAACGAAAGCATATTGGGCTAAATCAGCAGCAGATGGGGATTTAAAGAAATCATTAAATTGAATCTCAATTCCATGTTTATTGAGTAGGTTTCCAATAATTCGTGTTGCTAATAGTGAATGGCCGCCAAAATCAAAAAAGTCATCATGTTGGCTCATTTTTGGTTCAGCGAGAGTATTTCGGAACTCTTCTAAAATAATTTCTGACACATAGGTTTGATTAGGTTGTTCTGACGCTTTTGCGAAACTTGTATCTAGATGATGTGAGATATCAATTTCCGTCAGTACCAATGGCATATTATTGGGTGAATATTGTTGATATCTATTTTGTATGGCCTGAATGAAATCTGACTTTTGATAGCTTTCATCAAGAATCGGGTGTAGCGCTAAAATAAGAAAATAGTCTTGTTCAGTTTCTACGAGATTTGTAAAAAAAGGGGGATGAAATTCTGCATTCCATGATTGCGCTTTTAAGGTAGCTACCTGCTCAAATACTTGTTCTGTACTGCTCTTTTTAAACTCTAGGCAAGCTGAATGGTCATCAAAAGGATATTTGTATAAATCGCCTTCGTCACTAAATGTATAGCGGACATTTAAGTCAGGCGTAGTTTTAATAATGTCGTGAATTGCTTTAATGAGCAGTTGAATGTCTAAACCTTGATTAACTTTCCACAGATTAAAACGTCGATTAACTTGTTCAGGCTGCTGTAATTGCAACATCCAGATATGTTCTTCGTAATCAGTAACCGAAAGGAGAGAGGGCGATTTGGAAAATTGTTCCAACATAAATGAATCCTAGTTTATCAAATGGCTATTTTCATCAATTTTTATTTCGCAAATTTTTACATTAGATTAAATTTCATATAATTCATAATGTTATAGATTTGCTTGTTTGCAAAAATTGACCTTTTTCTAATGAGTTGATGTCCACATGAACTGTACTGATGTAACAGTAGGGTTACATTTTACCTTTAAACATACTATAATTGATTCTCATTTACATCAAGATTATTATTTGCAAGAAGATGGTGCCAATTGAGAATGACGAATTTTTAAAATAGAAAATAAATAATAAGTGATTGATTAATATTTATTTAATTCGAAATTGGTTCGGCAAAAATAATTTAAAGATGAAAAAAACGATCCTAAGAATAGGGCTGTGATTTTGCCTATTCAAAAGGAACTGATTCTGTTGTCTCGATAAAATTGAGGAATTTTCATGAGAATATTCAATCATGAAAGGTTAATAAGCCCATCAAATGTTGAACAAATTTTCCCTCGCTTTAGTTTGATGGGACTAAATTTGCAATTTGTATCGGCTTTATTACGCTCAAGTGGGGCACGCCACTGATGCAATTTGGCTTATTTTTTATTTTTATCGTTTTATGTATTTGCTCGTTATTGCTCGGGGCTGAGCCAATACAGTGGTCTAACTTATTCTCTTTTTCTCATGAGAGTTGGCTCACTCTTACAGCCAGCCGTATCCCTCGTTTAATCACTATTGTGCTCACCGGAATCGGGTTGGCGGTATGTGGTGTCATCTTGCAGCATATTGTGCGTAACAAGTTTGTTGAACCGGAAACTTCGGGCGGTTTAGATGCTGCCAAACTGGGAATTTTAGTGTCGTTAACTTTAGTTCCGGTAACCAGCACGCTGAGTAAGATGATATTTGCGATCATTTTTTGTTTTATTGCCAGCTTAATTTATATCGCAATTATCCGCCGGATCCGTTTTAGAAATACGGTTTTAGTACCGGTTATTGGTTTGATGTACGGCAGTGTACTGAGTGCCTTAGCTGAGTTTTATGCCTATCGTTTTAATATTTTACAAAGTATGCAAGGGTGGCTTTTAGGAGATTTTTCAAAAATTGTCCAAGGTCACTATGAAGTTATTTACATTATTTTTCCGATTGTTGTCCTGACTTATCTTTTCGCACATCGCTTTACCGTGATTGGTATGGGTGAAGAGATGGCTTCTAGCTTGGGACTTAGTTATGCAGCTATAGCCGCCATTGGTTTAATACTGGTTGCCATTACAGTTTCAACCACAGTAATTACTGTTGGTGCCATTCCTTTTGTCGGGCTCGTGGTCCCCAATTTGGTCGCACTGAAATACGGAGAAAACTTAGCTAAAACCTTGCCCATTGTGGCTTTGGGTGGAGCATCTCTATTACTGGTTTGCGACATTCTTGGCCGCTCAATCATTTATCCATTTGAAGTACCAATCGGACTTACCGCAGGTGGTGTGGGGGGAATTATTTTCCTCATCCTCATTTTGAGGGAGTTCAGATAATGCGTATTACAAAGCTATGGATGATTTATCTGATTGTCATCTGCCTAGCAATAAGTTTTTTATTTTTAAACTCAGGGTTAGATTTTGATTACGTCATTCCTAACCGACTTCTTCGTCTTGCCACGATTGTAATAGCCGGTATTTGCGTTACTTTTTCCTCGATTGTTTTTCAGACATTGGTTGGTAATCGTATTTTGACTCCCTCAATTATGGGCTATGAATCGATTTATCTCTTATGGCAAGTTTTGTTGTTGTTTTTTTGGGGGACACATGGATTAAGTCAGTTAGGGGTAAATGGTAATTTCTTTATCTCAATCGTTTTAATGCTGCTTTATTCGTGGGTAATCCATAAGTGGTTATTGCCATATGGCAGAAATGATGTCTTTCTCCTGTTACTTTTAGGTTTAGTCCTTACGATGGTCGTCGGGACGGTTACTCAATTTATTCAACTCAAAATTAATCCTGGTGAATTTTCTGTTTTCCAAGGCCTTAGCTATGCTTCTTTTAATCGCTCTCAACCAGAAACTTTATTTTATGCCAGCCTAGCCGTAGTCATTGTTCTATTCCTCGGTAGAAAAGCGCTCCCTATTCTGGATGTTCTGGTTTTAGGGCGTGAGCAAGCCATTTCATTAGGCATTCATCATCACCGCTATGTCAGTTTCTATTTAGCCCTGATCGCTATTTTGGTTGCGGTATCTACCAGTCTGATTGGCCCGACAGTATTTATGGGCGTATTCATTGCCAATATTACTTATGCACTAGCAAGAAGTTATAAGCATAAATTAACGCTGCCCATGGGTTGTGCCATCACGATTGCCATATTTATTGCTGCTCAAATTTTAGTTGAGCACGTTTTTAATTACAAAACGACCGTCAGCATTCTGGTCAATCTCGTATGTGGCATTTATTTCCTTGCGCTGACGGTTCGTACCCGAGGTGTTGCATGATTCATGTCAAGAATATCAATAAGTCATATGGAAATAAGCCAATACTGACTGACGTAAATGTTGAATTTCCTACAGGTCAGGTGACGTCACTCATTGGTCCAAATGGAGCCGGAAAATCGACTTTACTCATGATGATGGCACGTTTAATTGAGCCGGATAAAGGCGAGATTTTTCTTAATTATCAAAATATTGCGGATATTAAAACCGCTGTTTACGCCAAGCATGTCGCGACTTTACGTCAAGCACCTGGCTTTAATTTGCGCTTAACAGTAGAAGAGCTGGTTTCATTTGGACGCTTTCCCTATAGCCGTGGTGTTTTAACCGAGCAAGATCGTCAGGTGGTTGATGAGGCTATTGAGTTTCTTTCTTTAGAGCCGCTGCGCAAATCTTACATCGATGAAATTAGTGGTGGTCAAAGGCAAATGGCATTTTTGGCGATGACGATCGCACAGCAAACAAACGTACTTTTATTAGATGAACCCTTAAATAACCTTGATATGAAACATGCCGTTCAAATTATGCGCGCACTCAGACGCTTATGTGATGAACAAGGGCGCACTGTGATTTTAGTCATTCATGACATCAATTTTGCCACGAATTATTCGGACCATATTGTCGCGCTGAAGAACGGCAAGCTTCATTTCAGTGGGTTAACCGAACAAGTGATTACAGAGGCGCAATTAAATGATCTGTACGAGCTTGATTTTGAAATTACATACAGTGAGCGTGGCTGTATGTGTAATTACTTCAACTCATCTGGAGCTTGAATACATATGAACTGGAAGAAAAAGTATGGGGGAGTCGCCCTCATCATAGCGGCAGCTGTCACTCTACAAGCATGTGATCAAAAAGTTGCAGATACCACTCAAGCTTCTCAGAAGCTAGCAGAACCGATTACGGTAAAACATGCGCTTGGAACTACGGTGATAGATCATCTACCGCAACGCGTTGCCGTACTTGATATGAATGAAGCTGACTTTTTAGATCAACTGAATGTCCCGATTATGGGAATGCCAAAAGATTATGTTCCACACTTTTTGGAAAAATATAAAAAAGATGCACATATTCAGGATTTGGGTGCAATTGTACAGCCCAATATGGAACGGATATATGCATTAAAACCAGACCTGATTTTGATGACGCCATTACACGTTAATCAGTATCAGGAACTGTCAAAAATTGCCCCGACCATTCACTACGATATTAACTTCAACAATAGTGAGAGTAATCATATTGGTCTGGTTAAAGATCATATGATGACTTTAGGAAAAATATTTAATAAAGAAGATTTAGCCCGCCAGAAAGTTTCTGAACTCGATGAACAGGTGAAGCAAGTACAAGCCGTAACGGCCAATCGCCCAGAAAGAGCGTTAGTCGTTCTTCATAACAATGGGGCATTTAGTAATTTTGGTATTCAGTCACGCTATGGCTTTATTTTTAATGCCTTTGGAGTAAAGCCTGCAAGTGGTGTGATGGATACAAGTCTACATGGACAACCAATTTCGAGTGAATTCATCAAAAAAGCGGACCCAGATATTCTTTATATCGTGGATCGAACCGCTGTGATGGAACATCGCTCAAAAATTAATGCCGCCAGTGTTGAAAATCCATTATTACGTCAAACCAAAGCGTGGAAAAACGGTCGTGTCATTTTTGTCGATGCAGATGCGTGGTATACCACGGCTGCAAGCCCAACCTCACTCAAAATAGTGATGGAAGATGTGAAAAAAGGCTATCAATAAATTTTTGGGCACATCACTTAATCAAATTTTACAGCATAAATTTTCACTATTTTGCTATGAATTTTAAGCAGATAGTTAATAAAAAATGAATCACAACATTAAAGGTCTTTCAATGAACAACGTTAGCGATAACCGTAATTTTAAAAGTGGGAATGATCAAAGAATTAATCAACGTTCTTTTGTATTAAATGGTATTGCATCTGCACAAATGGCCCTTCGATTAGGCTATGCATTAGGCACTGTATTTGTACTATGTGCATCAAATACCTATGCTGCTGTTATTGATAATTCAACAAAAACTTTAGAACAACAACAAGCTGCTCAAACAAATGTAGCAGCTTTACCAGCAATTACTGTAAAAGCTGAACAAGACGATACTTATGCAGGTGGACAAGTTGCAACTTCGAGCAATGTTGGATTTCTCGGTAGTAAAAAATTTCTAGATACGCCATTTAATACGATTAGTTATACCGATAAATATATCGAAGATAAACAGGCAAAAGATATTACAGAAGTGATTGCAGCAACTGATCCATCGATATATACCAACGGTGCAAGTGGTGGTTGGAGTGAAAACTATTATATTCGTGGATATGCTTCGAGCACGAATGATATGTCAATGAACGGACTTTTCGGTATCACACCATTTTATCGAACTTCTCCGGAAATGTTTAGCCGCGTTGAGGTGTTGAAAGGTCCTTCCGCTTTGTTAAATGGGATGCCGCCAGCAGGATCGGTGGGTGGAACGGTAAATCTAGTGACCAAGTATGCGGCTGATGAACCGTTTGCACGATTGACTACGACATATATGTCGGATGCTCAGTTTGGTGGACATGTCGATGTTGGAAGAAGATTTGGTGAAAATAAAGAATTCGGCGTTCGTATCAATGGGATGTATAGAGATGGTGATGCAGCAGTTAATGATCAATCGAAAGAAAGTCGTTTATTTTCGCTTGGCTTAGATTGGCAAGGTGAAAAAGCACGTGTTTTTGTTGATGCTTACGATGCCTTAGATCATGTTGATGGTGTTACACGTGGTGTTAACGTCTCTACAGCAGTTGGAATTCCGAAACCACCGAAAGCGGATACCTTGCTTAGTCCGGATTGGGGTTCTGTGGAAACCAAAGATAAAGGTGCCATGATTCGTGGGGAATATGATTTTTCTGATCAGTTGATGGCATATGCGGCTTATGGACAAAGTACAACCCAATATAAATATAATGGGGCAAGTGCAGGGACGATTACGAGTAGCACTGGAACACTGAGTTCAATACTTGGACAACTTGCTTTTGAAGTCGATAAAAAATCAGCAGATGCAGGTTTTAAAGGCAAGTTTGAGACGGGGTCTGTGAAACATCAATGGGTCGCTAATGCAACCTACTATAATCATGCACAAGATGATTATGGTTATAGAATTATCCCAGGTTTTGGTGATCCTGTTTTTACGAATATTTATGATCCCAATCCAAATTGGGGGCCTAAACCGGAATTTACACCGCCGTTTCTATTGCATTCGACACTCTCTACCTCTAGCTTCGGTTTAGCCGATACATTGTCGTTTGCTCAAGATAAAGTACAGTTGACTTTAGGACTTCGTCATCAGAATGTAAAAGCAACAAGTTCTGTTAATACATTACCTGAAAATGCTAAATCAGCAACTACGCCTGGTGTCGCGTTACTGATTAAAGCGAATGATAAAATTTCTGTTTATGCAAACTATATTGAAGGTTTGACAAAGGGTGATCAGGCGCCTGCAAATGCATCAAATCGAGGGGAAATATTTCCGCCTCAAAAAACCAAACAACAGGAACTTGGTTTGAAGGTTGATTTGGGGACATTTGCGCATACATTGAGTGCATTTGAAATTACCAAACCAAATAGTTATTTAGATCCTTCAAAGCTTGTGAATAACTTATCTACCTTTGTTTCGGATGGAGAACAACGAAATCGTGGTATTGAATGGTCATTCTTTGGTTCACCGATTGAACATGTGCGTTTAATGGGTGGCTTTACCTATCTTGATCCTGAACTTACCAAGACTAAGAGTGGAAAAAACGATGGTCATACAGCAGTTGCTGTGCCAAAAAATCAGGCTAAGCTTGGAGCAGAGTGGGATACTCAAGTAGCACAAGGGACTTTAACCTTATCAGGAAATATCAATGCAGTTTCCAAGCAATATATTAATGCAGAAAATACCTTGTCCGTACCAGGGCGTACGCTCTTAGATGTTGGCGCACGCTATAGCACGAAAGTTGAGAACCACCCAGTTACTTTCCGTGCCAATATCTACAACTTAACCAACAAAGCGTATTGGGCACAGCCACAATTGACGAATTTGGCTTTAGGCGCACCAAGAACGTATATGCTATCTGTATCATATGACTTTTAATTTGTTGTAATCTTCAACCGAATAAAAAACCCGCAATCGCGGGTTTTTTATGATATTCATATTTTATTCTGGTAAACCATAGTGCTGGAAAGAAGACTGTTTAGGAATTCGATAAGCATTACGCCCTAGTAATTGATTAATAATTACTGAGTTTCGGGTTGCTCCGATTCCTAAATCTGGAGAACCTACACCTTGCTGAAAAATCTCGGCATTTTGAATGAAAATACGACCTTGTCCCTGATCACAACGTAAAGCGGTAAAGTCTTCTTGAACAATACAATCATTTTTATCATCAACCGCTAAAATAGAACCTTTCATATTTTGGAACCATTCAGGCCAATCATGAACATAGCCTGTAGCTGCGACAAGGGCATCAGTTTCTAATTCGCAACGTTGATCGAGTTGAGTATGCAAACAGGTTAAACGCAGAGAACCCGATTCAAGTTCTTCAATCGATTCAACTTCGCAGCTTGTGTATAGGCTTAAACCGGATTTTTCACCGGCCACTGAACGCTCATAAAGTACATCATATATATCACCAATGGTTGAGAAGCTAATTCCTTTATAGATCAGGCCCTGACTAGCAGCAATGTCACGACGTTTATCTCTAGGCAGGCTTTGGAAATATTGCATATATGCAGGGGTAAAACATTCTTGCCCAAGTTTAGAATATTCCATTGGGTGAAAGCCGGCAGAACGTGTGATCCAACGAATAGATGCACCTGCTTTTACTTGTTCTGGTGTAAGTGAATTAAATAAAGCAAGCACACATTCTGCTGCACTCTGGCCTGAGCCAATAACCGTGACTTGTTTACATTGATTGAGTTGTTCCTGAATTTTCGCAAACTCCGCAGAATGTTTTACCAAAGGGTGTTTGCATGTTTCAAGCCACGTAGGAATTCGAGGTTTAGTTCCAATACCAATCGCTAGATTTTGGCTTATATATTTTTGTTTTTCGCCCGAGGCTGATTCACTTTCTATAATAAATTTATCGAGCTTGGCGTCATATTCCACATGGCTTACGTTTTCACCAAATCGACAATCTGGTAATTGTTTTGAAGCCCAACGGCAATAATGGTCATATTCACGGCGTGGAATTAAAAAACTGTCGTAATAATAAAACTGATGTAAGCGATCATGTTGATGTAAATAATTAATATAGCCTAAGGGATGGCAAGGATTGGCCATAGTAACCAAGTCGGCAAAGAAAGGAACTTGTAATGTCGTGCCTTGCAATAGTAACCCTTCATGCCATCGAAATTCTGGTTTACGTTCTAAAAATACGCTTTTGATTTCGGGATGATGAGACAAAAGAGCAGCTAAACCTAAGTTGAATGGCCCAATACCAATTCCGGTAATATCTATTTTTTTCATGTTTATACTTTATCTGTTTCCAAAATGATGAAAGTTAAAAATACGAATTAATGTGGTGTTAGTAGTTTCTCTACATCAGCAATATTGCGACATTGAATAAGTTGAACAGGTGAGAGCTGAATCGCGTATGTTTCATTAATACGTTTTGAAACGACCTTTAAATGATGTGGACGCAGCCCGAGATGAGTAAAATGAGTTGAGTTGTCCACTTCCTTATTTGGCGTGTGACCTATCACTTCTAAATAAATATCGAGTAGTTGATTTTGCTGTTTAGCATTATTATCAAGTGGAATAGACGAATGATCGGACTCATTATTCTTAAAATATAGTCGTTTATTTTGAAGCTCACTGAAAAAATTACTGAGATCAAAACTGAATATTTCTGAACCAATAATTTGTTTGATTGCCAATTGTAGCGCGTCCAAGAAATCCTCAATCATATGGGGAGGAAATGCTTCTTGAGCATAATCAATATCGAAAATTAAAGCGCCGTCATTTCTTGTGCTAAAGCGAATATCAATTGCAACTTGAGGGGTTTGGGTCAGTCCATCTTGTTGCTGAATAGGATGAGATTCAGATAATACAGGCCATGATAAACCATTTGTAATTACAATCGGTAATACTGGAGCAGTGCCAACTTTTTCAAATAATAGTCGAGCGAGATCAACACCTGAAAATGAAAGATGCTGTAAACCCTCTAAAATTTCAGTTTGCAAACGGTTTGCTTGTTCAGCAAATTGATCTGAAGTTTTCCACTCAACAGCAATAAACGTAGAGCTATTTGAAAATGGTCCGGCATAGAGGGGAAGTGTAGGAACAGCAACGCATAGAGATTTTTCAGTGTTCCAATGAGATAGCACTTCCAAAATAATAGCCATGATGATTGAATTTTTAAACAGTGAATGTTTTGCGCCAATTTTAGACAACTGTTTAAATTGAGCTTTTTCTATAATTAGACTGTTACGTTGGTAACGTGAAGTCGATAAATGCTGTAAGGGCGTTTTCCACGGAAGCGTAGGAATAGCCGATAATTTAGAAAATTTTCTTTCCCAGTAAGCCATATCTGCCTGATGAACAGACAAGCTATTTTCAGCTTCATTTTCTTCTATTTGTGTTTGGATATCATGTTGTTGCCCGTCGAATAGCTCTAACATAAGTGAAGCTATAGATCGGCCATCTAAAATTAATGCATCAAAGCGGACAAAAATTGTTAATAGATTATTTTTTAATAAAAATACGGTGATATTCCAAGGCGACTGTTTTAAATCAAATAGCTCATGCGTATAACTATTTTTATAGGACTGGATGTGGTGAGATGCACGTTCAGGTTCCCATGTAGTTAGGTCTATTTCTTTTAAATTGACACTCACTTGATCGCTTACATATTGTACTAACCTATTTTTATCAATATAGGTTCGTAAGCTGTCATGCCGCCGTACCATTTCTGTCAATCGTTGTTTTAATAAAACAATATCTATTGTGCCGTGATACTGCCTAAACTCTTGCATGGCAACACTACCTAAAGGAAGGGCTTGAGTTCGGCCTAATAGGTAGGCTTGTTGTAATGCATTTAATGGTTTTTGGGACGTACGATCTGATGAGGTATTTTGTGCTGGGCTTATAATTTGTGTATTAAGTTGCTCAGGGTGTGCTGCAAGATTTTTAAGTAAATGAATGAAAGATTCAAATAAATTCGTGATCCATTCTTTGGGTAGAGCATCTAAACGGATGTCCCAATTAACTAAAATACCGTCATCTACATGAGCAACTTGTGCATCAAGTGCAACTTGCGGCCCTTGTGAAATGACCCAATTCATTGAGCCAAAAACACGGCGGACACGTTCGGAAAGTAAATTATCATTTTCTAAATCAAGTGCCGCTGTAAATACCACGGGAGCAATCTGTGCACTACCATGATAACGGGATAGGTCACGTAGAACATTAACACCCGAATAATGTGAATGCTCCAATAACTCAAGCATTTGATTTGCTATTTGTTTGCAGAATGCGGCTAAGGTAGTTGTCTCTTTCATATCGACATTTAGAATGACTAAATTAGCAAAATCGCCAATAGTGCCTTCGACATTTTTTAAAACCGGTTCGCGCCAAAAAGTAGGAATATTTAATCGGAAGCTGTGATCTTTGGTTGCATGACCAAGCGTATAAGCAAATAAACCTAATATTAGGTTGGTCACGGTAATGTGTTGTTCTCTAGCAAGTTGTTGTAATGCTTTTCGTTCTTCCGGCGATAACCAAGTACTTAAACGATCACTTTTTGCTGTTTTGAATTCTTGATGAATGAAAGGTAGAGACGGAGCAGGGCTAATATGAGGCAGACGTTCTTTCCACCATAAGCGGTCTCGTTGGTTTAATTTTTTTAGGTCAGGGGCTGTCCGTATTTTTTGATACCAGTCAAAAAAATTAGGTGGACGGGAGAATGATATTTCCGGGTCTTCATAAAACAAAGAAAGATCTTCCATCAAGTTCAAAAAACTGGACGGATCTATAGCAATCATGTCCGTATCTACATGAAAACGGAAAATATTATTTTTAAGAATACTTACAGAAAATCTTGCAGTCTGGCCCTGACTTAAATCAAGTTTTTGATGGGTCCATTGCTCGCGTTTTTGCATGAGCATTTGCTCAATTTGATGATCGCTAAGCTTTGAAAAATCATCGACTTCTAATATCTGTTGAGCCTTCTCAGCCATGATGTTTGCGATGCCATCGGCGCTCAAACTTAATCTCAAAATAGCGTGTTCTTTATAAAGTCGTTGAAGTGCTAAATGTAATTTTTGTAGATCAATAAATTGACCGTCAAATTCTGCATAGAGGTGGGCAGCAACCCCACCTAAAGTTGCGTTGCCAGAGCGACCAAACCAGCAGGCTGCTTGCATCGAAGTTAATTCACACATTGAACGATAACTCGGTTGACAAATTAATCTTGTTTCAGCATCATACAAACAAATGAAAATGATTACCAGTTGCATTTGTTAATCATTTCCAATTTTGCTGTGAATATATAGCTTGTCCGTCTTAAGAGTTTTCTTTAGTCGGTATTCAAATTAAATATTTATGCCGAGATGTAAGAAAATTTACCAAGAATCAATAGCTTGATAACCATTAAATTAAATTGAATATTTAGAATGTCATGAAAAAACAGTTGATTGAGTTTGTTCGCTGGTCTCCCGAGAGAGCGCAACACTATCGAAATAAAGGTTATTGGATTGACCAACCTTTGACGCGCATTTTAACGGTAGGGGTTCAATCGCATCCGCATTCGCCGGCAATTATTTGTGGTGAACGTCAGTTGAGTTATATCGAGCTGGATCGGCTATCAACAAATTTAGCTTCTCGACTAGCTGAAAAAGGCTTGGGCAAGGGTGATACTGCTTTAGTACAACTTCCCAATGTTGCGGAGTTTTATATTGTCTTTTTTGCCTTGCTTAAAGCAGGCGTGGTTGTGCTCAATGCGCTATATAGCCATCGCCAATATGAACTAAATGCCTTCATTAAACAGATTCAACCTAAGCTTTTAATTGGTTCGCGTCAGCATGAAGTCTTTAACAATAATCAATTTATTGACTCACTTCATGAAGTAAATTTAAGTCCTGAAATTATTTTGATGCTCAATCATCAAGCTACCGATTTCGGACTATTAGACTGGATTGAAACACCAGCAGAGACCTTTGTCGATTTTTCATCTACACCTGCTGATGAAGTTGCTTTCTTTCAGTTGTCAGGTGGAAGTACGGGAATACCAAAACTTATTCCACGAACGCATAATGACTACGACTATAGTGTGCGGGCCAGTGCCGAGATTTGCGGTTTAAACTCAAATACCCGGTTATTGTGTGCTCTGCCAGCTCCGCATAATTTTATGTTGAGTTCACCCGGTGCATTAGGTGTTTTACATGCAGGTGGATGTGTTGTGATGGCACCAAATCCTGAACCGCTCAATTGTTTTTCTATTATTCAAAGACATCAAGTCAATATGGCCTCTTTAGTGCCGAGTGCTGTCATTATGTGGCTAGAAAAAGCCGCGCAATATAAAGATCAAATTCAATCTTTAAAGTTGCTTCAAGTGGGAGGAGCAAGTTTTCCTGAATCTTTAGCCCGTCAAGTTCCTGAAGTCCTCAATTGTAAATTACAACAAGTATTTGGAATGGCCGAAGGCTTGGTCAATTACACCAGACTAGATGACTCCGATGAGCAAATCTTTACGACCCAAGGGCGTCCTATCAGTTCTGATGATGAAATCAAAATTGTAGATGAGCAGTATAAAGAAGTTCCGGAAGGTGAAATAGGAATGCTTGCGACTCGGGGGCCTTATACCTTCTGTGGTTATTACCAAAGCCCTGAACATAATTCACAGGTCTTTGATGAGGACAACTATTACTATTCAGGCGATCTCGTGCAGCGTACTTCGGATGGTAATTTACGTGTAGTAGGAAGAATTAAAGACCAGATTAACCGTGGTGGTGAAAAGATTGCTTCGGAAGAAATAGAAAAACTTATTCTTTTGCATCCAGAAGTTATGCACGCAGCTTTGGTCGCAATTGTTGATGAACAATTCGGTGAAAAAAGTTGTGCCTTTATTGTTTCTCGGAATCCTGAACTGAAAGCTGTTGTGCTCAGACGCCATCTCATGGAGCTGGGTATTGCACAATACAAACTTCCAGATCAGATCAAATTAATCGAAAGTTTGCCTCTGACCGCAGTCGGTAAGGTGGACAAAAAACAACTTCGCAGCATTTTAAATACATCTACAACATCTTAATAAATATTGAGCAGCATATGGCTATTTCAAAAATTTCCACTTATCTCATGCCCAAAAGAGAGAGTTATCCAAATAATAAAACAGACTGGCAATTAGATCCTTCTCGAGCAGTTTTATTAATTCATGATATGCAACGTTACTTTTTAAATTTTTACGATGCTGAAAGTGAATTAATTAAAACGGTTGTAAATCATTTAGTTCAACTAAGAACTTGGGCACATCAGAACAATGTTCCTGTTGTCTATACAGCACAGCCTTATGAACAGCCAGCGGCAGATCGTGCATTACTGAATGCTATGTGGGGGCCGGGTTTGCCAGCCTCAACAATCGATCAGCAAAAAATTATTGATCAACTTTCTCCTGCTGAACATGACATTGTCTTAACGAAATGGCGTTATAGCGCGTTTAAACGTTCGGATTTGCTTGAAAAAATGCAAAACTGGAATCGTGATCAGCTCATTATTGGCGGTGTCTATGCTCATATCGGTTGTATGGTTACGGCAATTGAAGCCTTTATGAGCGACATACAACCCTTTCTTGTTGGGGATGCAATTGCCGATTTTTCAGAAGAAGAACACCGCTTAGCTTTGAAATATGTATCTTCACGTTGTGGTCAAGTCGTGGATACTGAATCTGTAGTGGGGCAGGTGGCAACAGGCATTACACGACCCTGGTTAGAGCAAAAGGTCCAGCAACTGATTGAAGAAGAAGAATTAGATCCAGAAGAAAACCTGATTCTTTATGGATTGGACTCATTACGAATCATGCAGTTTTCTTCGGAACTCAAAGCACAGGGAATCAATATTAGTTTTGAAGAATTAGGACGCACACCCACTTTATCAAATTGGTGGTCATTGGTTGATGCACGGCAAAGGATTGCAGGGTAGAGGGTTGCCATCATAAGGCATACGACAAATCCTGGTCGCTAAATTTATACATAAAATTTATATCTTTCATAGCGACTCCTTAGACGACTTGTAATCGTCATATTAACGGAGCAAAAAATGATTTTATCGCCTGCTGATCAAGAGAAAATAGAGACTTTCTGGAATTACTGTTTAAAACATCAATACTTCAATATTGGGTATCCTGAATCTGCAGATTTTGATTATTCAGCTTTATTCCGTTTTTTCAAATTCTCTATTAATAATTGTGGTGATTGGAAAGACTATAGCAATTACGCATTGAATTCTTTTGATTTTGAAAAAGATGTGATGGCGTATTTTGCTGAAATTTTTCAAATTCCCTTTGAAGAAAGCTGGGGATACGTAACTAATGGTGGTACAGAAGGTAATATGTTTGGCTGCTATCTGGCGCGTGAGCTATTTCCTGATTCCACATTATATTACTCAAAAGATACGCACTATTCGGTTGGAAAAATCGCCAAATTATTGCAGATGAAATCTTGCATGGTTGAATCATTAGATAATGGTGAAATCGACTATGATGATTTAATCCATAAAATAAAAACCAATAAAGAAAGTCACCCCATTATTTTTGCAAATATTGGCACGACCATGACTGGCGCAATTGATGATATTGAAATGATTCAAGAGCGCTTAGCGCAAATCGGAATCATACGCCGAGATTATTATATTCATGCCGACGCTGCCTTAAGTGGCATGATTTTACCTTTTGTTGATTATCCTCAAGCGTTTTCCTTTGCTCATGGCATCGACTCGATTTGTGTGTCTGGCCATAAAATGATTGGCTCACCAATTCCGTGTGGCATTGTTGTGGCCAAGCGCCAAAATGTAGAGCGTATATCGGTAGATGTGGACTATATCTCTACACGTGATCAAACCATTAGTGGTTCTCGCAATGGCCATACTGTCTTGTTGATGTGGGCGGCAATACGTAGCCAAACCAATTTACAAAGACGGCAGAGAATTCAACATTGTCTAAAAATGGCCCAGTACGCAGTTGATCGCTTTCAAGCAGTGGGCATTCCTGCTTGGCGGAATCCAAATTCAATCACTGTGGTATTTCCGTGTCCTTCAGAGCACATCTGGAAAAAGCATTATCTGGCAACCTCGGGAAATATGGCTCATTTAATTACTACGGCACATCACCGAGATACACGTCAGATTGATAGCTTAATTGACGACGTTATTTTTGATTTACAAGGTGCCTCTAAACGTACAGTTGGTTTTTAGTCATATCAACCAAAATGATTTAGACAAATCCATATTAATTTTTACAGTCTAGAAAATGATCTAAAAATATTTTGATAGGGTGGTTAGGAAGTTTTTTGATGCAATTAAAGTTTTTAAAAAAATACTTTTTATATGATTTTCTTATTCATGCTTTTTTAAAGCCGAAAATGACAATTCTTGCTGGTCAATTGAAGCGAGATTTTATTTTAAGTACCGCTTTTTCTATGAATATAAAGAGAGATAAGCATGTCTGATTTAAAGTTATCTCATCTGATGACAGACTCTTCCTTGGCACCTGCACTCAAGCCAGCATTTCCTAAATTATTTGCAGGAACACTTGCTGCCGTATTTTCTGGTTTAGCCATTTTAACAGCCCTGTGGGGCATGATTCAGTTGATTGGTTATTTATCTTCTTATTGGGTGATCTTTTCAGCGGTTTTTTGGATAGTCGGGGCGGCATTGGCAGCACTGGCTTCATGGTTAGTGCATGATGCAGAGGCTGGATTTTCGGCACGATTACGTCGTCAAATTGCTCATCATTTAATTCGGTTACCTAACACAACCCTATCAAAACAGGGTGACCAAAACTTAAAACGACTGGTTTCAGACGATATCGCAACCTTACATCATATGGTAGCGCATTTACCGTCGGAAATTGCGATTTTCGCTGTAATCCCTTTAGTTTCTATTGCTTTATTAGTTGTGTTGGTTGGCCCGATGGCACTTTGGGTATTATTACCTGGGGCAGTTGCTTCACTCTATTATTTAATTATTGTTCCCCATGTATCAAAACGGGATGGCGCTGCACGTATGCAGGTCATGTTAGATATTATTGGTTCTGCTGATGATTATGCGCGCGGCATTCGTGATAATCGAATATATGGGCAACAATCAGGCGCTTTAACAGCCTATACTCAATCAGCACAAAATTTCACTCAAAATATGGTGTCTTGGGTGAGTAAAGTCGCAACACTCGCTGCTGTTGCCACTGCATTACTACAAGCTGTTGCAACCTTTGCCATAGCCTATTTTGTAGCTTATCAATACGACAGCATGACCTTGGCTGCAACACTTTTCTTTAGCTTGGCCATCGTGACACCTTCACTACGTTTAGGGCATGGTCTTGATTATGTCGCTGCTGGGCGAGCTGCAGCTAGTCGTTTATCTGCATTCTTAAAAGAGCCAGTACTCTCATCGGGCAATCTACAACAGATTGAGCAAGATGTAACACTTGAAATAGTTAATGCAAGCTTTGCAATCGAAAATCAAAAAGTATTGGATCGATTAAGTTATTCATTTCCAAAAAATTCAATTACTGCAATTACAGGGCCAAGTGGAGTTGGCAAAACAACCTTACTGCGAGCCCTTGCTGGGTTCGCCGTATTGCAAGAAGGTGTCGTTCAATTAGCAAAAACAGATATTTTGCAATTACATGAAAAACTAAGACATGAAAAGGTTTTGTTTATTCCACAAGGTGGAGATGTATTACCGACCACAGTAAGAGAAAACTTGTCCTTATCTGCCATTAATGCAAATGATGAACAACTTGAGCAGGCATTACTCAAGGCCCAACTAAAAGTAGATTTAAATGCAGATGCAACTTTACTTTCAGGTGGTGAAAAACAGCGCATAGGAATAGCGCGTGCGTTTTTATCCTCAGCTCCTATTATTTTATTAGACGAGCCAACGAGCGCACTCGACCAGACCAATGCGACAAAAATAATATTGGAATTAAGCCACTTAGCTAAAAACCAGAATAAAACCATCGTCATGGTCACTCATGATCTTGTCTTAGCTGCTCATGCCGACAACAGGTTAGTGCTTAAAGGCCCAACTGACTCAGGGAAATCTTTATGAATACTCCTGCTAAATTAAATAAAGATCAGATTTTTTCGATGCTTCCTCGTGCAGCCAAGCAAAAATTAATTATTGTTGGTATCGGATGGATCATTGTTGCCGCAATTGAAGCAATCGCATATACCGTATTGGCATTTGCAATTGTCAATCAATGGTCTCCAAGTTGGGTTCTCATCAGTGCAATTGCAGCAATATTAGTGACAGTTATAGTCACTCGTGCTGGCTTCCTTACTGGTGTGCGTTTAGCAGGAGACCTATTTGCTGAGTTAGGCAAATCTTTAGCTCGTGCCAAGCTCTCTTGGTTTACCAATGAACAGCGTGCTCAGATTAAGACAATTGCTGGACAGGGAGTTCCTGGGTTTATGAGTATCCCTGCTCATCAATTGCAAACCTTTTTACATGCGCCTTTTATGCCTTTATTTCTAACAACAGGAATAGGCCTGCTTGCTGGAGCAGGCGTAGCATTTGTCGCTTTAGGCTTACTTTTACTCTCTTTATTTGCTCAATTCCTAGCACAACGTGCACTCATGCATATTGATAAAAAACGTAATACTGCCGATTTAGCTGCTTCACAAGCAACGTTGGAATTGGTTGATCATGTTGAGTTATTACGCACAGCCTCGGGACCAGAACGTGCGGTCCAAAGGCTAGAACATCGTTGGGAAGAGCAAGAAGAGACTTTAGTACGGATTAATCGTGCTGCTGCATTTGCAAGTTTTGTTGCAACCTTGGCAAGTGTTTTACCCATTGCAGGGATGGCAACATATCTGGTGATCGCTGGAGTCAATCATGCTGCTTTGGTATTGGCATTACTCGTCTTAATTGGACGTGCAGCAGCGCCGTTAGGTGAACTTGCTACCGCAGGGTTGCATATCAATGATTTGTTTGCTGCACTGCGCAACTTTAATCAGATCACGCATCCACCTGAGTTGCCTGAGCCATTACATCCTCAAATTCCTACTGGCCATCATATTTCGGTACAAGGCGTTAGCTATGCGCCAGCACTTGAAAATATGACTCTCGACATCGCATTGGGGAGCAGAGTATGGGTTACCGGACCAAGCGGTAGTGGTAAGAGCACTTTACTTGAATTGCTTACACGGTTTGATGATCCACAAAGAGGAAAAATTACCCTTGGTGGCATAGCTCTTAATCAAATGAAATATGAAAACTTAGTCTCGAATATTGCTTATGTCACACAAGAACCTATTTTGTTCACAGGAACACTGGCTGAAAATATCCGTTTAGGAAAACCTGATGCAACTGATGATGAAATAGAAAAGGCTGCAAGAGATGCCGCATTAGGCGCAATGATTGATCGCAGTTCAGAAGGAATTAACCAATCGGTTGGTAAACAAGGCACCGCATTGTCCGGTGGTGAACGTCAGCGGGTCGCAATTGCGCGAGCATTACTCAAAAAAGCGCCAATTTTAATACTGGATGAAGCAACCTCTGCTTTGGATGAAGAGACTGAGCAGGAAATCGTTACAACGATACGTGCCCTTTCTTCTACGGTTATTTTTGTCACACATCGTGATTCAGCTATTTGGCAACCGACTCAAACTATCAATTTAGCTTCAACTTCTGTTTAAAAAATAGCGCAGAAATCTGATTTAAGCATTTTTTATAAAAGAAAAATGCTTAATATTTGGAGAGTTCTTAAATGAATAAACCTCAATATAATATGTTCTGTTTACCGCCTGCGGGGAGTAGCGCAAGTATTTATCATCCATGGAAAAAGCAGGTCTCTGACAATATTCGTATTATTCCTATTGAATATTCGGGTCATGGTATAAAAATAAATGAACCATTAATTGATGATCCTGATCTATTGGCTATGCAAATTGCCAATGAAATACAAGCTTATTCAGACACACCGTTTATTTTATTTGGACATAGTGTAGGAGGTGGCTTGATTTGGAAAGTACTCAATTATTTGAATGGAAAGACCATAATTGATCAGTTGAGATTAATTGTTATAAGTAGCCGACCTGAGCATCACTATATTCAACATATGCGGTACAAGCATGAGTTAACTGATGAAAAAATTATTGATGAATTAAAACGATACAATAATTTTCCTGATGAAATTTTAAATAATCAGGATGCACTCACATTCTTTCTCAAAATCATTCGTAACGACTTCTATCTTAGTGATCAATTGCTTAGCGAGAACATACACAAAACTGAGGTTCCGATCGTTGCATTTTATGGCAAACAGGACCCTGATATTCCTAATAAGAGAATGATGGATGCATGGCAACAACACACAGAAAATTGGTTAGGAAGTATTGAGTTTGAAGGGGACCATTTCTACTTTCTCAATCCCGAGACCCGAGTAAAGATGCTTAAAAACATTGCTGCCATCGTTGAAACATTGACCGTGAATATTGAATAAAGTACAGGCTATGAATACGGAGAAGCAGTTAAGTAGAAGGGCTAACTCATGTCTGGATGAAATAAATATTCAATATGAAAAGCTAACAGCTTTCGGGCTAGATATACATAAAGTCCAGCTCAGTGAAATCAAAGAAATACCTCAGCTTGATCATATCTATCAGGAGCTGAATATATTTCTTCCACCGAATATAAAAAGCTCACGCTTCATTCGTCAATTAGAGTTCTTGACGGGGCGCTTAGCAGCCAAATATGCATTACAAAGCCTCAATTTACAAGATTCTATTGTTTATCAAGGTAAACATGGAGAACCCCTATGGCCCGAAGGAGTGATAGGTGGGATTAGCCATGTTGGATCAAAAAAATCATGTCATGCCATCGCATATGCTAGAAATAATACCCCTAGAGAAAAAATATTTGGAATCGATATAGAGTCTCAAAAACATCATATTTTTTTTCAAAAGAAAGATGAATTTTATGATGTTTTTCTAAATAAAAACGAACAAGCAGAAATTGAAAAGCTGCAAAAAAAACAAGCATATTTATATTTGGTAATATTCTCTGCTAAAGAAAGTATCATTAAAGCAATTTATTTAAAATATAAGCAAATTATTGATTTTAAAAATATAAATTTTAAACAACTAGATGGCGAGTTTCTTTATTTTTACCTTAGTCAAGAAAGTTCAATCGAGATAAATCTAGAGATTAAAGTTCAATTTTTTTATACAAATAACGAGATAATTACAATTTCTTGCATTGAAAACTAATTTTATTATTGATAATAATAATCATTTGCATTAATGTGTGTTTCAGTATTTTTATACTCCTATATTTAAAAAGAAGTACTACAGAATTTGCTTGAAAAAAATCAATGTGAGAGGTGATATACAGATGATGCAGACTCAAATATCAGTAGAGCAAAATTTAGATCATATCGGTCAAAAGAAATTTTCATGTTTCTCTACGAAAAATTATTATCTCGAAGTGAACGAATTCGTTAAAACGCTAAATACACCTGCAGCAAATACCGCACTATTTAATGATGAGATTGCAAAATGTTTTGAAGAAATTAAAAAGCAAGGCCATCAAAATCCAGTTTTAATTGGTGCTATACCTTTTGATATTACAAAGAAAAGTACCTTAAATTTTTATGCTGATCATAAAAAAATAACACAAGCATCTTCTACGATTAACTCATTAAAAAAACGTAATAACATTGAGGTAATTAATAAATCATTACTCATTCAACGCCAAAAATTTGAAGGTACAGTACAGTTAGCTTTAGATGCTTTTGAAAAAAAGAAGGTAGAAAAAGTTGTTCTTTCTCAGGCTGTTGAATATGAGTTTAACCATCATCAAGAGCCAGAAAATTTATTGGCTGCTTTATTAAAACAAAATCCAAATGCTTATAATTTTGTGATTCCAGTAGAACATAATAATTATATTCTAGGCGCAAGCCCAGAACTGCTTTTATCAAAACAAGGTCGTATTGTAACCAGTAATCCTTTGGCCGGTTCTAGGCCCAAATCACCGATTTCTGAAAAAAATTTCGTCAGCCAACAAGAATTAAATCATTCTGAGAAAGACCAACATGAACATCGAATTGTGGTTGAAAATATTATTAGAAATTTAGCTACTCATTGTGTAGAGCTTAAGGTTTCTGAATTCCCAGATATTTTAGAAACATCAACGATGTTGCATTTATCATCAGAATTCCAAGGTGTGCTTAAGCAACAAGCTCCGAATGCTTTAAATCTTGCATTAGAATTACATCCAACCCCAGCAGTCTGTGGCTCACCAACTCATGTTGCTAAGCAATTTATTTTAGATCATGAAGGTTATGACCGACATTATTACACGGGGTTAGTAGGCTGGATGGATGCCGAGGGTAATGGAGAATGGGTAGTGACGATTCGCTGTGGTCTACTCAGTGAAAATAAAATGCGCTTATATGCTGGTGCGGGGATTGTCGAAGGGTCAGATGCTGAAGCTGAATGGCTAGAAACAGAAGCTAAGATGCAAACCATGCTAAATATTCTAAATACAAAAATTGCTGTGTAATTATTAAATCTAGGCTGGTTTTATATTTATAGTCAAAACAATAACTAAATATTCCACTGAGATATATTAAAAATTTAATAAAAAAAGCCTGCATAAAGCAGGCTCTTTTATTTAAGAGGATTATTCTAAGAATTTAACAGTTACGCCTGAACGTACTTTATTACCTAAATCGTTAGCATCCCAGTTAGTTAAACGGATACAACCATGTGATGCAGTTTTAGAAATTAAAGACGGGTTTGGTGTACCGTGAATACCAAATGATTTTTTACTTAAACCGATCCAGATATTACCTACAGGAGCATTTGGACCTGGTGGTAAAGAAAGCGGTTTTAAGTTTTTACCTTGCACGAAGTTAGAAGGTGAGTAGCTATACCAAGGGTTACGTGCTACACCAACTACCTTGTAAGTACCGGTCGGAGAAGGCGTATCAGTACTGCCAATTGTTGCAGGAAATGACGCAATCATTTGGTTACGACTGTTGAAGAGGTACAGTTGTTTTGCACCTTTATGCGCAATAATCAAATGAATGTCTTCTGGTAAATCATTGCGTACGTTTGGAACAATGATTTTTTCACCCGCTTTTTTGAATGTCGCAGTTGGGTTAATTTTCTTTAAGAAAGCTTCATCAATGTGAAACTTCTCGCCCAACATTTCGCTAACACGAGTGTAGTACAAACCTTTCATTTTGGCCTGTAATGCGTAGTCAGAAGGAATCGACTCAGCATATGGGCCTTTTAAATCAGCATCAGAAATAGTGTATTCAATAAATGCTGGTTTTGTTTGTTTAGCAACTAATGCATCCCAAGTTTCTTTAGTCAGTTCACCAGTAGGTGATAAACCATTCATTTGTTGGAATGAAGAGATTGCTTTTAATGTGTTTTTACCGCTCATGCCATCAATCGCACCTGGCGATGCATGTGCATTATTGAGCATAACATGCGCACGTGCGTAAACTGGAAGCTGGCCTTTACCAATATTTTCAGACCATTCAGCCGAGTTTAAGCTATCTAAAGTCCATGACGCAGCAGGTACTTGTGCTGTAGCAGAGGCAGTTGTGGTTTTAGCTGCTACTGGTGTAGATGCAGCAATACCAGACTCGGCATTTGGGTCTTCAGTTTTTTGCAAATTTTGTAATGTTGTTGACGCTCGATTTAGGTCATTTTGTTCTTGAGCGGTAATTTGTGTCGAAGCTTGAGCTTTTACAGTTGAAGCTGCATCTACTGCTAAAGGATCAATCGGATCTTCTACAGGAGCTGATACCTTTTTAGGGTTCAGGGGTTGCTCAGTTGTTGAAGCAGCAAAAGCAACATTAGCAATAATACAACTTAAACTCATAGCGAGTAATGAGCGAACAAACATGTAATTCAACCTTAAGAATTTTCATATAAGCAATAGGGGCTTGATCTAATCTAAAAGTGCATAAAACTACCAATAACTCATCTCTATGAGTTCAAGATTGGCAATTTAGTGGTTAAAAGAATATCAATAGACCCGATGTAACATGTTGCAAGTATTGCAGAAAACCTTGCTGCTTGCAGTAGACTTTTGTGTAAATATGCATTTTTTAGTAGATTGACGAGTTTTTTGTGTGAAATTGAAATTATAAAAATCTTTATGTTTTTGATATGATGCTGCCACATAAAGAATATAGAGATTGGTAATGACGACTTTGAAAAATGATCGTTTCCTACGAGCTTTGTTACGCGAAACTGTAGATACCACACCGGTATGGATGATGCGTCAAGCAGGACGTTATTTGCCTGAATATCGTGAAACACGTTCAAAAGCAGGCGACTTTCTATCTCTATGTAAAAATACAGAATTTGCTTGCGAAGTGACTTTGCAGCCTTTACGCCGCTACGACTTAGATGCAGCGATTTTATTTTCAGATATTTTAACAATTCCTGATGCATTAGGTTTAGGGCTTTATTTTGAAACAGGAGAAGGTCCTAAGTTTCAAAAAACGGTACGTACTGAACAAGATGTGGCGAATTTACCCAAGTTAAATGCAAAATCAGACCTCGATTATGTAATGAATGCGGTAAGTACAATTCGCTCAGCTTTAGGTGGACAAGTTCCACTGATTGGTTTTTCTGGTAGTCCTTGGACGCTTGCGACTTATATGGTTGAAGGTGGTTCAAGTAAAGAGTTCCGTTTCACCAAGCAAATGATGTATGCGCAGCCAGAAGTTTTGCATGCCTTACTCGACCATTTAGCAGATTCAGTTATTGATTATTTAAATGCTCAAATTGATGCAGGTGCTCAGGCGATCCAGATTTTTGATAGCTGGGGCGGGGCATTGGCACACCGTGAATACGTCGAATTCTCTTTAAACTACATGAATAAAATCATTGCAGGTTTACAGCGTGAGAAAGACGGCCGACGTATTCCTGTTATTGTGTTCACCAAAGGTGGCGGTCAATGGTTAGAGCCAATGATTACGATTGGTGCAGATGCATTAGGTTTAGATTGGACTACTCCACTTAATACAGCTCGTAATATTGTGTCGGGACGTGTAGCGCTACAAGGTAATCTTGACCCTGCTGTTTTATATGGCTCTGCTGCTTCAATTGAAAAAGCAGTAAAAGCAATGTTAGACGATGCTTACGCAAACGGTGAAAAAACAGGTTACGTTGCTAACTTAGGCCACGGTATTACCCAGTGGGTAGACCCTGCGCAACCAAAAATCTTTGTAGATACAGTGCATGAGTATAGTGCTAAATATCTAGGATAGTTTTTGTGCGCCATCTGATTTTACCCATTCATTTTATCGGCAAGGCTGTTTCGGCAGCCTTGTTTGGTATTCTGCTTTTAATTGCTTTTGCTTTAACAGCGCCGATGGGAAGCCATGAATATATGGGTTTTTATCGCTATGATTATTTACTTATCTATGCAGTGCTGATTCAGATCTGTCTTTTATATTTAAAACTTGAATCATGGGCAGAAGCCAAAGTTATTGCTTTATTTCATGTCATGGCGATGGTCATGGAAATATTTTTAACGCATCCCGCGATTGCGTCATGGCAATATCCTCAGCCTGCGGTATTTAAAATTTTAACTGTGCCTTTATTTGCAGGCTTTATGTATTCGGCTGTAGGTAGTTTTTTTGCACGGTCAATTCGACTGTTTCAAGTTTCTTTTGAAAAACTCCCAAGTTTTGGAACGATGCTTTTACTGGCATTTTTCTCATATATAAACTTTATGAGTAAATTTTTTGTACCTGATATTCGCTATATTTTATTTGCGGTCAGTATTTTTATTTTTTGGAAAACCAAACTTTATTTTCAGTTAAATGAACATAAATTTAAAATCCCGATGTTGCCTGTATTGTTTACACTCGCTTTTCTCATCTGGATTGCTGAAAATATTAGTACCTTTTATAAAATCTGGCTCTATCCAAGTCAGGTAGATGCTTGGCATATGGTGGGTTGGGGTAAACTGGGGTCATGGTATTTATTATTACTCTTAAGTTTAGTACTGGTACTTAAAATATTGGGTCATCGAGATAATCAAGGTAACTGGAATTTAAGATAAATTTTTCTTTTGCACTTTTTATCATATTGTTTATTTTTTAATTGCTAATTCACAACCATCTCGCTATCTTTAATAGCGTGTAATAAAAATTACACATAACAATACAACACATAAGAAACAATCAATAATGATTTTGGAGATTTACATCTATGTTAAAAAAATTAGCTTTAGCTGCGTTATTAGCGGCTGGTTCAAGTGTTGCAATGGCTGACAACGACGTAGGTTGTGGTGTGGGTACACAAGTATGGGCTGGCAAAAAAGGAGTAGCGCCTAAAATTCTTGCTGCGACAACAAACGGTATTTTTACTAACCAATTACTAGGGATCACTTTCGGTACTTTAGGCTGCCGTCAAGGCGGAACAGTAACTGCGCAAGTGGTTACATTCACAAATGAAAATGCTGAAGCTTTAGCACGTGATATGGCAGTAGGCCAAGGTGAAAGCCTGAATGTACTTGCTGAGTTAATGCAAATTAAACCTCAAGACAAAGACCGTTTCTTTAAAGTTTCAAAAGCAAACTTTGGTGAAATCTATTCTGCAAATAACCAAAATACGCTTCAAGTTTTAGCATCATTACAAACTGTAATGGCTAAAGATGACGTTTTAAAAGCTTACGTATAAGTTTGAAACTGAAAACCCTGTCGTATGGCAGGGTTTTTCTTATATTTAATGATCAAAATTGATGAGCTTAATGAAGTCAGTTGTTTTAGTTTTTGCCTCTTTGGCAGTGAATATTGCGTATTCAGCAGATATAAATCCATCTATTCAAAAATATTGGTCAATCGCAGAACAACAAAATCTAGATCAAGACATTACATGGCAAAGACTCATGTATGCCAATAAAAATCAGAAAAGTGAGGTCACTTATTCTGGCTATTTCTTATCAGAAAATGGAAAAAATAACTTAAAAGAAGAACTGAAAGCGGATATCTCGGCATTATTTATGCCGGCTCAAGATAATCAGTCGATTCGTTGTAAGTTTCCGGCACGTAGTCAATGGCTCATGCAAAAAGTCGGCATTCAAGAAAATGAATTGCCTCAAGTAAAGTGTACCGAATTTGAAAACTGGATTGGGCAAATTAAGCCCTACAAAGCGACATTAATTTATGCGACCGATTTTATGGGCAATCCGAGCTCCATGTTTGGGCATACTTTATTGCGTTTAGACCCCAAAGATCAGCAGCAATTAAATTTAGTTTCCTATGCCGTAAATTATGCAGCAACGGTGGCAGGCAACGACAACTGGTCATATGCATGGAAAGGTTTAACAGGGCAGTATCCGGGTGAATATTCACTAATGCCTTATTACCGTAAAGTAAAAGAATATGGCGATTTTGAAAGCCGTGATTTATGGGAATATGAGCTAAATTTAACTCCTGAGGAAACACGTTTCTTGGTGTCTCACATTTGGGAAATGCAACATGTGAGTTTCCCTTATTACTTTGTGAGTGATAACTGTGCCTATCGATTGTTGGGATTAGTGGATTTAGTAAAACCTGAATCTAACTTACAAGAAAAATTTACTTATGCCTCCATTCCAATGGAAACCATTAAATCAATGCAGCAGGAGGGACTTACCAAAGCTCCTGTGTATCGACCTGCTTTAGAAACTCAATTATTGGCACAAGCTCATCAGCATGGTGCCTCATTGGCGAAGGTGGCTCATCAAATTACGATGATGTCGACACAGCAGTCTTCTCAGATTTTAAAATCATTTACTGAGCAGGATCAGGCTAAGATTTTAGAGATGGCTTACGATGATTTATACCTCCAATTTATTAGCCGAAAAATAGAAGAAAGCATTGCTCAGCCGCAGTTACGCCAGCTTTTAGCACTCAGAAGTCAGATTGATTTAGATAAGCAGCGTCAAGAACCAAAAAGACCAGCAAAGGAACCAACCCAAGGCCATAACGCGCGTAACTTTTCCGTGAAAGCTGGTGAGGTGCAAGGGGATAAGTTTATTGAACTTGGTCATCGGCAAGCCTACCATGACTTAATAGATCCTCAAGGCGGATATCGTGCAGGTACTCAATTACTCTTTTTAAATGGTAATGCGCAGTGGCGAGATGATCATTTAAAACTAGAACGTCTTGATTTGTTAGAAGTAAACTCTTATAACCCGATTCAACCTTTTAAAATACCGCTGAGTTGGGGATTTAATTTAGGTTGGCGTCAGGAAGCCATTCATGATGGACGTTTTAGTGAAGACAAACAACATGGCGTCGCAAGCTTTAATGCACAAGTTGGTTACAGTCTTGCAGATTATGAGCGAAAGCATATTTGCTATGGACAAGTACAAACTTATGTACAAACGGGTTCAAATCTAGATAAAGGGTGGCGTGTAGGGATGGGCCCAACTTTAGGATGTATGAACCAATGGTTTGAGCGCTTCAACTCTGTCGTGCAAATTGAGTTGCCCTATTGGGAAGATAAAAACCAATGGAATTTGAGAGTAAATACTCAGTGGCAATATGTGATTAATCGCAATAATGCCGTTAGTTTAAATTGGGATTATGAACAACAAAACCATCAGGACTGGATGAAATCAAGTCTAGGATATGTTTGGTTCTTTTAAAGAATAAGTGCATAAAAAAAGAGAAATGATATTATTCATTTCTCTTTTTTGTGTTTAGGCAAGACGATTATTTCTTTATTCCATTTAACACGGCATACGCTGCCTTAATGCGTTCTTCATTTGGAATACGTTTATTGGTTAACATGACTAAACCAATATTTTCTTTAGGAATGAACACGACATAAGTTCCGAAACCATTGGTTGAACCAGTTTTGTGGAACATCTTAACTGAAGGTTCTTTTGAAATGGCAGTCACTTTATTAGGCTTCATCACAATTTGTTCTGAATTACTGTCTAATAAAGTTTGTAAAGGCGCTGGATAAGAAAATTCTTCCCAACCAAGTGCCTGATACATGGTGCCGACTTGATAGAAACCCTGATGTGTTTCATTAATTGCACGTTGAATATCTTTCGGATATTTCTGTGTGTTGAGGTTGGCATTAATAAACTTAAGCATATCGGGTAGCGTCGATTTAACCCCATATGCTGGAGCATCTAGCGGACCAGGGTTAACACGAATTGGCTGATTTTCTTGGTTATAGCCAAAAGCATAGTTTTGCATCTGAGTTTTAGGAACATTTACATAGCTATGTTTTAAGCCAAGATCTGGAAAAATTGTTTTTTCTAAGACTTGGTCGAAAGGTTTATTCATAGACAATGCCACAACTTTTCCAAATAAACCAATGCTTGGATTTGAATATTGTCTATATTCACCGATTGAGTTTTTAGGTTTCCAGTCTTTGAAAAAAGTTAAAACTTGTTGGTCTGTTTGTACTTCATCTGGGAACTGCAAGGCAAGGTTACCACTTGTATACGTTGCGAGTTGAAGTAAGTTAACTTGGTCAATCGGTGTGTTTTTTAGTTCTTTCCAATATTTACCAGGCGTATCGTCAAAAGAAATTTTTCCTTTATTTTTTGCATATCCACCTGCTGTCGCGGTAAATAATTTACTGACAGAACCTAGTTCAAAAATGGTACTGCTACTTACGGCTTTTTTATCTTGAACAGATTGAAGACCATAATACGTTTCATATTTTTTATTATTCTGAATAACGCCCACGGCCATACCCGGCACATCATATTTATCTAATAAAGGTTTAAAGTTTTGATCTACCAGTTTTTTAATTTCTCGGTCTTTTGGTGTATTGCCCGCATAAATTGAGGTACTAAAAATAAAAAGAGGAGGTAAAAGTAAGCAAGAAATTTTTTTAAATCGCATGATTAACTCTAAATCGTTTAAAAATAAAGATGCGTACTTTTATAACAAAAATCACCAAATTTAATTGTTATGTTTTATTGGTTAAGTGCTTTAAATAGATATAAAAAAAGCCCAACTTCGTCGGGCTTTTATTTTGGCAGTAAAACCGGATTAATAGCTTTCTGGTACTGCACTTAAAAATTCACGACGAGCTTCTTTGTCGGTTTTAAAATCGCCGACAAATGAAACTGTACGGGTTGTAGACTCTTGTTTACCTACACCACGCATCATCATACACATATGTGCTGAATCGATAACTACAGCCACACCACGTGCGCCAGTCACTTCTGCGACGGCTTCGGCGATTTGTTGAGTCAGATTTTCCTGAATTTGCAAACGGCGAGCAAACATCTCGGTAATACGCGCGAATTTAGATAAGCCGAGAACTTTGCCTTCCGGTAAATAGGCAACATGAACACGGCCATAGAATGGGAGGAGATGATGTTCGCAAAGCGAATAGTATTCAATATTCTTCACCAATACCATTTCATGGTTATCTGATGGGAAAACAGCATTATTGGTGACTTCTTCTAAAGTTTTACTATAGCCAGAAGTTAAATATGAAAAAGCTTTAGCCGCACGCACAGGCGTATCTTTAAGGCCGGGACGATCAAGATCTTCACCGACGGCAGTCAGGATATTTGCGTACGATTGCTGCATTGACATAAGACGTATAAATTTACTCTATTAGACAAGCTCGGCATTGTATCAGAAACATGACCTGATGTTCATAAATCCTCGCACTATATTTATTTTGGTTTTGCGCGAGCTTAATAAAAGATGAATAAATTTCATGTTTTTTATCGTTAATAGTCAAGTGATTGGACATAAAATGTGCGCTTAATATTGTTAAGTTCTAAATGATCGCCTGATGGCATCATATTTGCACAGAAGCATTATTATAAAGCACAAGGATAAAACATGTTAGAACGTCCAATCACCTTCTTTTTTCGTGGTGGTCAGCAGCAAGTAGAAAATGTAGTACCTACAATGACGGTTTTACAATTTCTACGAGAATATACCCAAACTGGTAAGACTAGGCAGACTGGTACAAAAGAGGGATGTGCTGAGGGCGATTGTGGTGCATGTACAGTAGTGATTGGTGAGTTGGTCAATGACAACCTGCAATTACGCAGTGTGAATGCGTGTATTCAGTTTTTACCCACTTTAGATGGTAAGGCCCTATTTACAATAGAAGACCTTCGTAGCTTATTGCCTGTACAAGATGGCATACTTCATCCGGTACAACAGGCGATGGTTGATATGCATGGTTCACAATGCGGTTTTTGTACACCCGGTTTTATCATGTCGTTATGGTCAATGTACGAAAATGAACAACATTCTCCAAGCAAAGATAAAATCAGTGATTATCTTTCTGGAAACTTATGTCGCTGTACAGGCTATCGCCCTATTTTAGATGCAGCACAAAAAGCATATGACTATCCGCGCGTTTTATTAAACCGTCAAAAAGTAATTGATGTATTAAAAGAGATCAGAACATTAGCTGCATTGCATTTGAATGATCAAAAGCAGCAATTTTTTGCACCCAAGACTTTGCAGGATTTTGCTACTTTACGTTTACAGTTGCCGCAAGCACGTATTGTTGCAGGTAGCACAGATGTAGGTTTGTGGGTCACAAAGCAGGGCCGTGATTTGGGCGATATGCTTTATATCGGTCAGGTTGAAGAGCTGAAAAAGATTGTAGTCATAGACCATGCTTTAACGATTGGAGCAAATGTAAGTTTGAGCGATGCACTCATTAAAATTTCAGATTTTTATCCCGACTTTCAAGAATTACAGCGCCGTTTTGCTTCCATGCCGATTAAAAATGCAGGAACACTAGGTGGAAATATTGCTAATGGTTCGCCTATTGGTGATTCAATGCCGGCATTAATTACACTAGGTACACGATTGATTTTGCGCGTAGGTGAACAGACTCGTGAAATTGCTTTGGAAGACTTTTATATAGATTATCAAAAAACAGCATTACGACTTGGTGAGTTTGTTGAGGCGATTGTTATTCCGCTTCGCGAAGGGCAGACACGTTTTAAATTTGCCAGCTATAAAATTGCCAAACGTTTTGAGCAAGATATTTCTGCGGTATGTGCAGCCATTTCATGCGATTTAGATAATGATGATGTCGCTCACAATGTAAGAATTGCTTTTGGTGGTATGGCTGCTATTCCCAAACGTGCAAAATATGCAGAAGCCATATTGGAAGGCCAGCAACTTACAGCAGCATTGATCGTTCAGGCGCAGCAGGCCTTGTCGCAAGACTATCAACCCTTAGATGATGGACGTGCTAGCTCGGCATATCGTTTACACGTCGCGAAAAACTGTTTACAGCGGTTTTATGTAGAAAAAATCCTGTCTCAAACGATGACTCGTGTGAATGACTTGATCGCTATGGTGGAGATCTAAAATGAATCAAACCATTGACTTAAATATTTCTAAAAAATCAGCTAAAGCAGGCGACTCGATTCCACACGAAAGTGCACATTTACATGTGACTGGGCAGGCAACTTATATTGATGATTTACCCGAGCTTGAAAATACCATGCATTTGGCAGTTGGATTTTCAAATTGTGCCAAAGGCAAAATCAGTAAGTTTGATTTGGATGCCGTACGTCAGGCTGAAGGTGTTTATGCAGTTTTTTCGGCAAAGGATATTAAGGTTGAAAATAATTGGGGACCAATTGTCAAAGATGACCCAATTTTTGCCGAAGAGCAGGTCGAATTTTATGGACAAGCCTTATTTGTCGTTGTTGCCGAGAGTTATCAGCAAGCCCGTCAGGCAGTTCGCTTAGCAAAAATTGAGTATGTGCCCGAAACTCCGATTTTAACGATTCAAGATGCAATTAAAAAAGAATCGTGGGTGTTACCACCTGTTGAATTTAGTCATGGTGAAGTTGAGCAAGCATTTCAAAATGCAGCTCATCAACTTTCAGGTGCTATTGAGCTGGGTGGGCAAGAGCATTTTTATCTTGAAGGGCAAATTTCCTATGCGATTCCACAAGAAAATCAGAGTTTAAAAGTCTATTGCTCGACACAACATCCAACCGAAATGCAGTTACTGATTTGTCATGCATTAGGCATGAATATGCATCAGGTGAGTGTGGAAAGCCGCCGTATGGGTGGTGGTTTTGGTGGTAAAGAGTCACAGTCGGCGCAGTGGGCATGCATTGCATCTTTGGCAGCAAAAAAAACGGGCCGTCCATGTAAATTACGCTTAGATCGTGATGATGACATGAGTGCTACAGGCAAACGTCACGGTTTTGCTTATGAGTGGTCTGTGGCTTTTGATGACACTGGTATTTTGCAAGGCTTAAAGGTACAACTGGCTTCAAACTGTGGTTTTTCGGCTGATCTTTCTGGGCCAGTGAATGAACGTGCGATTTGCCATATTGGCAATGCCTATTATCTAAATGCAGTTGAGCTACGTAACTTACGTTGTAAAACCAATACTGTTTCCAATACGGCATATCGTGGTTTTGGTGGACCGCAAGGTATGTTTGTCATTGAAAATATTATTGATGATATTGCTCGTTATTTAGGTTGCGATCCGGTTGAAATTCGTCAGCGCAATTTCTTTGCCGAGCAGCCCGGCGCTGGACGTGACCGTATGCACTATGGGGCAGAAGTCCGTGATAATGTTGCGCCAAAATTGGTAGCCGAACTATTGCAAAGTAGTGATTACATGAAGCGTAGACAGACTATTCATGCCTTTAATCAGAACAATGACATCATTAAGCGTGGTATTGCATTAACACCATTAATGTTCGGTATTTCATTTAACGCCGTGCATTACAATCAGGCAGGTGCATTGGTCTATGTGTATATGGATGGCACTGTCGCGATTACACACGGTGGTACAGAAATGGGACAGGGGCTATATACCAAAGTACGGCAGGTTGCTGCACATGAGTTGGGTTTACCCATCGATAGCGTTCGTTTAATTGCAACCGATACTTCTCGTGTACCAAATACTTCGGCAACTGCAGCATCGAGTGGCGCAGATCTAAACGGTAAAGCTGTTCAAAATGCCTGTATTAAAATTCGTGAGCGTCTGGCTAAACTTGCAGCCGAAATAAGTCAAAGTGAAGCTGACCAAGTCCAGTTTGAAGATAGTATGGTTTCAACAGCCAATGGTCATTCATGGACATTTCCTGACTTGGTTCAACGGGCATATATGGCACGTGTACAACTATGGGATAGTGGTTTTTATAAAACGCCAGAAATTCACTATGATCAGGTCAACCATTTGGGGCGTCCATTTTTCTATTATGCCTATGGTGCAGCGGTTAGTGAGGTCGCAATAGATACCTTAACTGGGGAAATGAAAGTATTACGTGCCGACATTTTGCATGACGTCGGGCGGTCAATTAACCCTGCAATTGATATTGGGCAAATTGAAGGCGGGTTTGTGCAAGGGATGGGATGGCTCACGACAGAAGAGTTGTATTGGCAGCCGCAGGGTCCACACGCAGGCCGATTATTTACCCATGCACCTTCAACTTACAAAATCCCGACCAGTGTGGACATTCCTCATATTTTTAATGTCAAACTGTTTAATAATCAAAATCAGGCAGACACCATCTATCGCTCTAAAGCGGTAGGTGAACCGCCATTTATGTTGGCATTATCGGTTTTCTCTGCAATTCGTCAGGCAGTACAGGCGGCTATTCCAGAAAATGCACCGCTCATGCTCAATGCTCCGGCAACTGCCGAGGAAATTTTACGTGCAATTGCGATTGGACGGGGACAAGATTTGGCTGCTCGCCCACAGGCTAAAATGTAGAAGATTATGCAACATTTACAATGGTGGACTGATTTTGTAGCGTGGCAAGTCGATGCTCTGCCTATGGTACTGGTCACAGTGGTCCGTGCTGATGGTTCTACGCCACGAGAGGTTGGTGCAACGATGTTGTTGCGATTTAATTTGCAACAGCAATGGCAGCAGTCAGATACGATAGGTGGTGGGCATTTAGAGTTTCAGGCGATTGATATTGCTAAAGCAATGTTAAAAGAATCGGAAACTTGTGTGAGGCGTATTGAACGCTTTAACCTCAGTGCTCGGCTTGGGCAGTGTTGTGGCGGAGTAATGTGGTTATTGTTTGAAAAAATATTACCCGCTGAAATTGCGTCGGATTTATCTGGGAGTTTGCAAGCATGGCGAGCTGGAAAGCATATATGGCGTAATGCCTCATATCAATATGCATCCACTTGGCAAACGATGGATAGGGAACAACAACCAAGTTTCGAGTTTCATTCTGGCAGCAGTGAAGAATGGCAATTTAGCCAGCAGATTCAACCAAATACCATGCAAGTGCTGATTTGTGGCGCGGGGCATGTGGCTGAAGCAATTGTCCGTTGTTTATTACCTATTGGTGTGAGGGTGAAATGGATTGATCCGCGTGATGATATTTTCCCATCCGATTTACTGGAACAGGCGTACTGTATAACAACTGATACCTTAGAAGCCGAGATCGAACATTTTGACCGTTCAGGTGCAGTTTTAATTTTAACGCACGATCATCAACTAGATCTGCAACTGTGTTTTACAGCCTTAAAACCTACGGCAAAACCATTTGCTTATGTTGGGATGATTGGCTCAAAAAGTAAAAGGGCCATTTTTGAAAAACGTATGCAGGTGCGAGGTTATACTTCGGAAACATTACAACGTTTGGTTTGTCCGATCGGGATAGACGGGATTTCATCAAAACAACCTGCAATGATTGCCATTGCAGTAGTTGCTCAATTATTACAGGTATTTGATGTAAAAAAATGATCCTAAAGGATCATTTTTTTTGTTCGAATTTTGGATTTTTTTCTGCACGTTTAAGCAGTACGAGAACGGCACCTGTGCCACCTTGGTTTTCAGGAGCACTTACAAATGCCAAAACATCACGATGTTGGCGTAGCCATCCGTTGACATAGGTTTTTAAGACCGCTTCTGGGCCTTTACCATGCACAATTTTAATGACATTTTGATTTTCATCTTTTGCCATCTGGATGATTTGTAAAACTGCGTCACGTGCTTGTTCAATGGTACAGCCGTGTAAATCTACAGCTTCAAACCAACGCATCTTGCCTGCTTTTAAGTCTTCAAAAACCTTATGTTGAAGAGTCGCAATGCGATAGCTTAACGTTGCTTGGCTTGCGACCGGATTTAAAGCAGCTTGTGTATCTGATAGCTCGGCATGTTCGGTATCACGACCACCTTCGGCAGCTGCACGTTTCGCCAGTGTTTGTGCATCAACTTTTTTGGCACGTGGGGTTTTTACATCGGCAATATTACTATTGTTGATGGGTTTAACGCCTGCAACAGCCTGCTTAAATAGATGTGTGTCTTCCAATTCTTCAGAATCAGCCTGAGATTTTTTAGACTCAGGCTGATTTGCGATTTTGCTTGAATGAGGATTGGAGATTTGCTTTTTAAATTGCTTCAATAACTTTTGTTGCTCTTTAGAAAGCGATGAATCTTTATTACTCATATATCTTCATTAAACCGTTTGAGGTTGTCCAAAAAGGGCAGTAAAAGCTTGATCTGGACGTGGTTGTTTCATAAAACTTTCGCCAACCAAGAAAGTGTGAATATCATGCTCTTGCATCATACGTACATCATCTGGTGTCGCAATACCACTTTCAGTGATCAATAAACGTGAGGCCGGAAGTAATTTTTTCAACCGAATAGTAGTATTTAAATCTACATCAAAGGTTTTTAAATTACGGTTATTCACGCCTAATAAACATTGCTCAGAAAGCTTTAAGGCACGCTCTAACTCTTCTTCGTCATGAACTTCAACCAATACATCAAGTTGATGCTCAAACGCAGTTTTAGACATTTCTTCGAGTTGCTGGTCAGACAAACAAGCAACAATTAATAAAATACAGTCAGCATGCAAAGCACGTGCTTCAACTACATTGTATGGGTCGACCAAAAAGTCTTTACGTAAAGCAGGTAGGGCACAATGATTACGGGCAATCGCAATATTTTCATCTGCCCCCTGAAAGAAATCAACATCGGTCAATACCGATAAACATGCTGCTCCAGCTTGTTCATATTGCTGAGCAATTTCGGCAGGATTAAAGTCTGCGCGAATGATTCCTTTTGATGGAGATGCTTTTTTAATTTCAGCAATCACGCCCGGACGTTTATGTTGTAAAGCTTTTGCAAAGCCACGCACCGGAGTCGCTGCTTTTGCAAGCTCTTCTACATCTTGCAAATTACGTTGTTTTAAACGCGCAGCAAGTTCCTCATGTTTACGGTCAACAATTTTACCTAAAATGGTATTTTGAATATTAATCATGAGAAGTCCTTAATCTGCCTGAGATTGTTTTAATGTTTTAGTAAATTCAGCTAAAACACTCATTTTCTCTAATGCTTGCCCGCCGTAAATAATATCTTGAGCGAATGCAACAGCCTGAGCATAAGTCTTGGTAATGCCCGCTACATAAATGCCTGCGCCTGCATTAAGCGCAATCATGTTTGCAGCTTTTTCACCAATATCAGATTTATTTTTGCTTAAAGCATCTTTAATGAGCTTTAGACTCGCCGTTGCATCTGCGACAACCAAACCATTTAATGTTTGTGACTCAATCCCGACATCTTCCGGATTAAGGGTCCATTCCGTAATTTCACCGTCTTTAAGCTCAGCAATAGTTGTCGGAGCTGCAAGACTGATTTCATCAAGACCATCTTTTGAATGGACAACCATGACATGTTCGGCACCAAGTTGTTTCATCACTTCGGCAATTGGGCGGCACAGTTCATCTGAAAACACACCAATCACAAAGCGTTTTACACCAGCTGGATTGGTCAGTGGGCCAAGTAAATTAAAAATACTACGAATACCAAGTTCACGACGTGGGCCAGCAGCGTATTTCATGGCTTTGTGGTGGTTTGGTGCAAACAAGAAACCCACACCCATTTCACGGATGCAGCGTTCGGTTTGTTGCATATCTAAATCAAGGTGAATACCCGCTTGTTCAAGTAGGTCTGATGAACCTGATTTACTTGAAACGCCACGATTACCATGTTTTGCAATGGTCGCACCTGCTGCAGCAATCACAAAGCTAGATGCTGTAGAGACGTTAAATAAATTTTGTCCATCACCGCCAGTACCCACAATATCAACTAAATGTTTGATATCACTTACATCGATCTTGATCGCAAATTCACGCATGACACGTGCGGCTGCTGTCATTTCGTCAATGCTTTCACCTTTCATGCGTAGGCCCATCATTAAAGCACCAATTTGTGCTTCGGTTGCCTCACCTTGCATGATGCTGCGCATAATTTCTTCCATTTGAGGCTGAGTCAAATGAATGTTCTTGGTAATGTGGTTGAGCGCCTGTTGGATATTCATAGTCATGATTTACAGCATTAATGATTAAAATTTTTAGGTGAAGTTGATCGAGTGTGGGAGGTTCGGCCTATTGCGTTCCATGATTCACTAGCTAGGGGGCTATGTTAGCAGAAAATAACCAAAGATTTTTGCTGTTCGATAAGAGTTTTAAAAATTTTGCTCAGTTAGGGTATGGGTTTGAGTCATAAACAGAATTTATTTATTGAAAAAGGTTTTAGTTTGTTGTGAGTTTTTATGATAAATAATTAACCATTTGGTATATCTTAAACATCAATATATCTAGAAAAAATGTGTATAAATCAACCAAATAAAAGTGGATATAGTAGGGCGATCTTTATTTTGTCTATTAATAAATATGTATTTAAATAACTTGAAATATGTAGGGGCTTTAAAAAATAAGCGCTCATTTATTTTTGTATTTGTTGCACTGTTTCATCCATTAAAAAGCTATGCGCAAGAAACCGTAGAGCAAACACAAAACCAAGCTAAACCAGATAAAGTAGTTCGTGTTGCGGTGACAGGTTCTCGGATTTCAAAAGCACAAAAAGATGGCCCGACCAGTGTGACCGTCATTACCGCAGCTGATATTGAAAAACAAGGTTTTAGTAATGCATTTGACGCACTCAATAACCTGACGCAAAACACTGGTTTTGTGCAAGGTGCCGATTATGGAAATACTTTTACACCTGCAGCGAACGCCATTAGTTTGCGAGGTCTGGGACCCAATCATACTTTGACTTTAATTAATGGACATCGGGTTGCAGACTATCCTGTACCGTACGACGGTTCTGTCAATTTCGTGAACTTAGCCAATATTCCAACTGCCATTATTGACCGTATTGAAATATTAAACGGTGGCGCTTCTGCAATTTATGGTTCAGATGCAATTGCAGGTGTGGTAAATATTATTCTGAAAAAGAAAACAGACGGCACACAATTTAATATTAAGGCAGGTGGAACCAAAGAAGGTGGTGAAAATTTACGTTTACAACTAAGTGGTAGTAAAACTTTAGACAAGCTTAGTCTGGTTTATGGGGTTGAACTCAGCGGCCGTGAACCGATATGGGCAGCCGATCGGGATTTTATGAAGAGCCGAACTCGTTTGGGAGAAAAACCAGACACGATTGTGGGCCGTAAAAATGCCGATACTGGTAAATACCTTTCTATTGGTGGATGTCAGGCCTTTAATGGTTTATTTAACGGATCAGTCAATAATATTGGACAAGCAGGGGCGGACAATTGTGCCAGTGGTTTGGCACGGCCAACTTATTGGACGGTTCAGACCCAAAACCGCAGCCAAAATGGTTATCTCGGTTTAGATTATGAGTTAAATGATAAAACCCAATTATTTGCAGATTTTTTGATTGGGGCAAACCAAATTGAAAATAATACCCGTAGTCCGACATGGACTTCTTTAGCTGCAACGAGTGGTTATTTCCTAAATCAAGATTCGGGAAATTATGAAATTTGGAATCGCCGTTTTGCACCTGAAGAATTAGGTGGGGTAGAACGAATAAATAAAAAATGGAAAGAACTTTCTTCTAACTTAAATTTTGGAATTCGAGGCGATATTGGAGAGACGAGCTGGAGTTATGAAGCAGCCTATAATGGTTCCATTTATACTAGTCAGCTAAACCGCCAAGGCTTATTACGTTCGAATGTTGATGAATATTTCTTAGGTCAGCAACTTGGTACAGATGCAGATGGTATTCCTATTTATTCACCTCACTTAGATCGTTTAAGTCGACCATTAACAGCAAGTGAATTTGAAAGTATTTCGGGCACAACAAAAGAAAAAGATAAATCGTGGGCACAAAGTTTAACCTTAAGTGCGAATGGTGATGTGTTTAAGTTACCTGCGGGAACTGCCAAACTTGCAGCAGTGGCTGAAATTGGGCGTCAAGGCTTTTCGATTAAGCCAGATCAGGCAGTGGAAAATGGTGAGTTTTATAATACGAGTTCTAGTGGAGAATATAGTGGTACTCGTACACGCCAAGCACTTGGTGCAGAATTATTCTTACCTTTAGCAAAGCCCTTAAATTTAACCTTGTCCGGACGTTATGACCGTTATGCTTTGTCAGATAACAGTATTGATAAGCTAACTTTTGGTTCAGGCCTTGAGTTTAGGCCACATCCGACTTTATTGGTGCGCGGTAACTACGCAACTAGTTTTCGTGCACCAGATATGAACTATCTCTTCTTAAATAAGCAAAAAGGTTATTTCGCAAGTACGACTGACTATTTACGTTGTAGCCAAACGGGACAACCTTTAGATAAATGTACCTTTAAAGATTACGCACCTGGGGCGAACTACACTTTAACCGGAAACAAAGAGCTGAAACCTGAAGAGGGTAAATCTTATGGTGCAGGGTTTGTTTGGTCGCCAACCAATAAATTTGATATCAGCGTCGATTACTGGGATATCAAAATTGATAATCTTGTGACCAACTTAAGTGCGGACAAAATTCTACGTTTGGAAGCAGATTGTCGTTTAGGCAACCAAGATATTAACTCTGCAGCCTGTATTGATGCATTAGCACGTGTGGAGCGTAACCCTGCAAATGCAGTTGTCGACCCAAATGTAATTAAGAATATTAATATCGTTCCGATTAATGCTGCATCCGACCATACCCGCGGGATTGATTTCACTAGCAGATGGCGCTGGAAAACAGACAGCTTTGGTAACTTTCTCTGGACGATCAATTATAGCCGTGTACTAGAACATGAATATCAACAATCAAAAGATGGCGAGAAAGATGACTATTTAAAAGATTTAAGTATTCCGGATTGGCGTGACCGTTTTAATACTAGTCTCAGCTGGAGCTTTGGTGATTGGGCATCAACAGTATTAGTTAATCGTTATGGCAAAATTCCAAACGGCGACCAGACTGCCTATTTAAGCCCAACGTATTTGGTGAATTGGAGTGGTACTTATCAAATCTCTCCAAAAGCTTCTGCTTCAATCATTATCAATAACTTGTTTGACAAAGTGAAACGAGATGACACAGGCGGTTGGCCGTATTATCCGATAGGATCATATTCACCATTTGGCCGTCAAGGTTGGTTGGAGTTTAACTATAAATTCTAAGAATGATGTATGGATGCAGCGAAGTGGTACAGCATTTGCTGCATCTTTTTATTTAAAACTACAGAGGATAAAACCCCTTATGCTGGTCAAGCCTTCATTTAAAAAAAGATTGCTACTTACAACATTATTATCTTTATCTGCGACACAGATTTTTGCATCGAATAACAGTGAACAGATCCCGATTGGTAAATTACCCGAGTGGGTTATACCCGAATCTTATGATTTAGATTTTAAGATTGATCCCGCACAAAAAGGCTATACCGGTAAAACCACTATTCATTTAAAACTGGCTCAAGCCACAGATCACATCTGGATTCATGGTAAATCTTTGACGGTTAAAGATGTGAATATTACATCGGCAGAGGGTACTAAAACCAAGGCAAAATATGAGCAAGCCTCCGAGGTCGATGGGGTGAGTAAAATTAAATTTGCCAAAACCTTACCCGCAGGCCAGTATCAACTCGTTCTAGATTTTAATGCGGCGTACGACCAGCAGCTCGATGGTATTTATAAAATCGAGTTTGAGGGTAAACCTTATGTGATGACGCAAATGGAAGCAATTAGTGCACGCCAGTCATTCCCATCATTTGATGAACCACGTTTTAAAACGCCGTTTAATATTCGTTTGACGATTCCAAGCAAATATTCAGGGTTTGCCAATACCCAACAAACGTCGGAGCAAGCAGAGAAGTCGGGTTGGAAAACACTCAGTTTTGCACAAACCAAACCACTACCAACATATTTACTTGCATTGGCTGTTGGGCCGTGGCAATTACAAAAAGGATCTGATATTGGAGCAACTTCATGGCGTAAGCAGCCGATCCAGTTACGTGGTATTGCACCCGGTGCTAAAGCTGAAAAAATGCAGCATGCCTTATCTGAAACGCCAGCCATTTTAAAAACTTTAGAAGATTATTTTGCCTTTGGTTATCCATTTGACAAGCTCGACTTACTTGCAGCACCAGACTTTGCCGCTGGGGCTATGGAAAACCCGGGGCTAATTACTTTTAGAGACTATCTAATGTTGTTAGATAAGGACTCGCCAGTTTCTTTTATACAGAATTCATTTAATGTCAATGCACATGAGCTTGCACATCAATGGTTCGGTGATGTCGTCACGATGCCATGGTGGGATGATTTGTGGCTAAATGAATCTTTTGCCACATGGATGCAAAGTAAAATTACTCAAAAATTACATCCCGAATTTAATGCTGACCTAGAACGTATTACAGACACCGCAGATGCGATGAAAAGTGACAGCTTAGTGAGTGTGCGCCGTATTCGCCAGCCTATTTTAAGTAATGCCGATATTCAAACTGCTTTCGATGGTATTACTTATCAAAAAGGTGCAGCTGTTTTAAATATGTTTGAAAACTATTTAGGTGAAGAAAAATTCAAACAAGGGGTGCGCAATTATATTAATAAGCACCAATATGGTAATGCGACAGCCAATGATTTAATTAGCGCTTTAGCAGAGCAGTCTGAGCAAAGTGAGCGCTTTGCTAAAGCGATGAAAAGTTTCCTTGATCAACCGGGTGTACCTTTACTCAATACTTCACTACAGCAAGAAGGCAATAAAGTCTTTTTAAATGTGAAGCAAAGCCGTTATTTACCTGTGGGCTCAAAGGGTGATGCAAGAAGCCTCTGGGGTGTACCGTTATGTGTACGTTATGAAGTTCCAAATGCAGGCAGTAAAGTCCAGTGTGAGCTGGTAGACCAAACAGAAGTCAAGATTGAACTCAAAGGTGCCAGCCTTGGCAGTTGGTATATTCCAAATGCAGATGCGGCAGGGTATTACCAATTTAGTTTGCCTCAAAAAGAATTTACTCGTCTGACTGCGGCTACAGAGAAGCTTTCTAACAGTGAACAGTTGGCCTATGCCTATGCAATTTCAGCGGCATTTAACCATGGTGATATTAATTTATTGGCTGTCGTAGATGCTGCGAAGAAATTTGCCAATTCGAATAGCCGACAAATTAGTACAGCGCTGTTTTCCCAGTTAAGTACGATTCATCGTCATGTATTGAAAACAGACGCTGAACATGAACATTTTAGGAAAGTCTTAGCCAATTTATATTTACCTAAATTAAATCAGTTAGGTTATGTCAGCAAAACAGGCGAATCAGCTGAAGACAGTTTATGGCGTAGTGAGTTGGTTAGATTTCTTGCTTTAGATATTCAAGTTCCAGAAGTCCGTGCACAAATTTTAAAACAGTCAAATGCACTCTTTGCTCAAAAGCAGCTTAACTTTGCGCAAGTAACCCCTGAATTATTGCCAACCATTTTAGCTGTACGTGTACAAGAAAAGGGCCAATCTGCTTTTGATCGATTGTCTGGAGAGTTACAACGCGTGACTCAACCGACACAGCGTCTTGCGATTCTTACAGCTCTAGGTTCAGCAAATCAAGAAGCAACACGCCAACAAGCACGACAGTTGATTTTGAACCCGCGTGTTAAAGTTGGTGAAGTGCGTACTGTGGTCAACTCAATCAATAATTATGGAGATGAACAAGGTGGCTTATGGTCTTGGTTTAAGGTAAATCATGATGCTGTATTTGATCGTTTAGGTAAATCTTCAGCTGGGCGTTTCCCTGCAATGTTTAGTGGGGCAGCATGTACCCAACAACAAGCGGCACAGTTAAATGACTTTTTTGCACCACGAACTAAAGAATTGGTTGGGGTAGAAAGAGGATTGAAACAGACTAAAGAGCGTATTCAACTCTGCGAATCGCTGGTAGCAAAACAAGATGGGTCAATTGTGCAACAGTTAAAGTTGTAATTGATTCAGCCATAAAAAAGCCAACTGATCGTAGTTGGCTTTTTTATTCAGGGTTCTTATCAAATTACTTTTAAAACAATCTATTGACGGCTGACTTATGCGTAGATGTCTAAAAAGTTTTTAAAGATTTGATGGCCATGTTGACTCAAAATGGATTCAGGATGGAATTGTACGCCTTCAACAGGAAGTGTCTTATGTTTAACGCCCATAATTTCTTCCATTGAGCCATCTGCTTCATTGGTCCAGCATGTTACTTCAAGACAGTCAGGTAGCGTTTCCTGATCAATCACTAATGAATGATAACGAGTTGCCGAGAATGGGCTAGGAAGATTACTGAAAATACCTTTATTGCTATGGTACATATCAGATAAACGTCCATGCATCACCGTTTTGGCTCTTACAATTTTTCCGCCAAAAGCTTGCCCAATACTTTGATGCCCTAAACACACGCCAAGCAAAGGAATTTTTCCGGCAAAGTGATTAATTGCAGGAATTGAAATACCTGCTTCACTTGGAGAGCAAGGGCCAGGACCAATCACAAGATATTTTGGTTGCCATCGTTCAATATCCTCTAATGTGACTTGATCATTGCGAACTACTTTTACTTCCTGATTCAACTCGCCAAAGTATTGGACGATGTTGTAGGTAAAAGAGTCGTAATTGTCGATCATTAGAAGCATTTTATATTCAACTCGCTGATTTATAAAAGGATTTATTTTTGATGTGGTTTTGGTACTCAATTTGGTACTCAAGATTGAAAAAGTACCTATCTCATTGTATAAAATAAAGCCACCTCAATAGGTGGCTACTTTACCAGATTCTTTTGTGTCTGTAACGACAGATTGCACGTAGGACAATAACCAAAAACTTTTTCGCCCGGATCTGGAGCGGAGGCCGTCACACAAGAGGCAAGGGCTATTTAGGGGATATGGAGAAATACAACTCCGCAGCAATGATGGGTTTTACAGTTTTACGGTTCAGCACAGAGCAAGTGAAAGCAGGCGTGGCGATTAAACAAATTGAGCAATTGGTAGGTGAAAAATGAGTGCAGTTTTAAAAACACAACAAATGGATTGGTCTAAATATACTATTGACGGTTGGTTAGAGCAGTTTGGCGCATGGTGTGAAACAGTTAGAATGAAAGGGGGTGATTTGCCAGATGGGCTTCATATCAATCAAATTTACTGGTTGATGCGTGAAGCTGGCAAAGAAGTACAAAAAAGTAAATCTTATATTCGATGTGAGATCAGTGATTATGAGGCGGATCAAATTCAAGCACTTTTACGAAGTCTATTAAATTCTGATAAAACAGATTTTACAACTAAGTTTGCATTAATTTGTTTAATTAAAAATAAGGTTGAAAATAAAGGATTGTTGAAGGTTGCTCAAGAAACAAACCAATCTAAAGCTCAGGTCGCAATTATGGTGAGTTGCGCTAGATTTTATTTATTAGGTCATGATAAAAGATTAAGACAAAATGGAGGTTCAAATGAAAACATACACTGTAAAACTATATGAAGGCGTTAGTCGGGAGAAAGTTAATGAAACTTTGAAATACTACCCTGATTATTTTGGTAAAATATCAATAATTACAAATGTAATTAATAATAAATTGCAATTAACACTAAAAGCATTTGAAGGAATCGACGTTATAACTGCCAATGATCTAATGATTAAAATCGTTGAACGTTTAAAAGCTTCTCAATTAGTAGAAAAGCATAATTTAGACTTGTTGACTGTCTAGACGCTTTATGGCATATTTTTGATATAGTGGACAAAGTTATAAGCGTTGCACCAATTTGTTTTAAAAGCTCACTTAATCGTGGGCTTTTAATTAGGATTTGAAAAAACATGAAATTTATCGTATATTAAACAGGTATTCTACTTCCTATGTAGTTATTCAGTTTATAGTCCGTACCTTCCCCAAGGTACGGATTTTTTTTATTTTTTGCTATATAGTCCAGGCTGGTAAAAATGAATATCTGTGTTGGTGGTGAATTAGATGGGCAAGTGATAGAAAAAAAGGGGTGTTAAGAACAAAGATGTATATAAATATTATAAAACTCAGTAATTGCATAATAAATTCAAATATTTACTTAAAATCAGGGTGACCGAATTTAAACAATCTTTACCTAGGCGAAGGATTTAGTAACTCAAATAAACATTATTTTAGACGGATAATTATAAAAAACGGAGTACAAATGTCATGAATAAGAATGTAGAGCTAATAAATTACATTGATGTAGCTGAGACAGTTTACGAACGGGTATATGAAAATAATAAAATTTCAAATAATTTGATCGTTAATCTAAATCGCATTATGGCTGAGATAAAGAATCAAGCTGCAGAAAAAAGACTCAAATTGAAGTACAGCTCAATAGACTTTGAACATTGTTTAAGTTTGCCTTTAGCTGATCGCAAGATAAAAGTAGATTTAAGTCTTATACCTCATTTTGAAGATCGTGAAGAAAGTATTTTGTGGTTAACTAACTTTATTGGAAAAATTTGTGAGCCCAGAAAGATGCAAAGACAGAAAAAAAACTTCATTAAGTACCTGTGAATTTTAGATGAACAGCCCTTAAAGCGGTTTTTTATTGCTAGTAGAATATTTAAGGTATCTTTTCTAATAGGCACATACTATTAAAGTGTTTTTTATTTATTTTTTAGATTGA
>NZ_AMJN01000015.1:0-254 GCF_000302435.1 Acinetobacter sp. TG2027
TTACAGGTACAGCAGAACCTGGTTCAACAGTAACAGTAACTTATCCGGACGGTAGTACAGCAAGTGTTGTAGCAGGACCGGATGGTAGTTGGACTGTGCCAAACCCTGGCTTAAATGATGGCGATACAGTAACGGCAGTAACAGAAGATCCTGCTGGCAATACATCAGGCCCAGCAACAGCTGTGGTTGATGCGGTTGCGCCGACAGTAGCGCTTAACGATGTATTGACCAATGACAGTACACCTGAGTTAACC
>NZ_AMJN01000016.1:0-1273 GCF_000302435.1 Acinetobacter sp. TG2027
CGTCATTTAAAAATTCGTGCTGGTGAAAAAATTGCCATATTGGGGCGTAACGGTGCAGGTAAGTCGACACTGCTCCAGCTTCTATCTGGTATGCAAGTTCCAACTCAAGGCGCAGTACATTTAGATGGTCTCGATCTTTCATTAATTGACCCTTCTGATGTACGTCGTGATATGGGTTTACTTAACCAGAATGCGCATCTTTTCTACGGTACGATTCGTGAAAACCTCACTTTAGGCGCGCCGCTTGCAACGGATGAAGAGATTCTTCGTGCGTTAGTAGTGACTGGTGCATTACCTTTTGTTCAAGAGAAAAAAGAAGGGCTAGATCACCTGATTTTAGAAGGTGGTGTTGGTTTCTCTGGTGGTCAGAAACAAGCGTTGTTACTGGCTCGTTTATTGATTCGTCAACCTAACATTTTATTGTTAGACGAACCGACAGCAGCCATTGATGACGTGGCAGAGAAACAACTGATTGATCATTTAAAAGGTTGGCTGGCACATCGGACCTTGGTCGTTGCGACCCACCGCCGCGCTGTATTAGAACTTGTAGACCGTATTATTGTCGTGAATGAAGGCAAGATCGTGATGGACGGTCCAAGAGATCAGGTACTCAATCAATCAACAGCCCAACAAAAACAAGTGAGCCAAGGGGGTAATTCATGAGCGAACCACAACAAGAACAACAACTCACCCGTTCAATGAATGTCTCTTATAGTGAGCCACCCTTACCACGTGCCAGTTTAGTGATCTGGATTGTCGGTATTGGCTTGGTTATTTTCTTTATCTGGGCGTGGGTATTTAAACTTGAAGAAGTTTCTACTGGTACAGGTAAAGTCATTCCATCATCTAAAGAGCAGGTCATCCAGTCTTTAGAAGGCGGTATTCTAACTAAGCTGAATGTACAAGAAGGTGACATCGTTCAAAAAGGCGAAATTCTTGCACAGCTCGATCCAACCCGTTTTGCCTCTAATGTCGGTGAATCAAGATCTTTGCTGATCTCTGCTCAGGCGACAGCAGCGCGTTTACGTGCGGAAGTAAACGGTACATCTTTGGTTTTTCCTGAAATTGTGATGAAAGAACCAAAGTTAGTACAAGAAGAAACTGCATTATATCGCTCGCGTCGTGCTGATCTTGAACAAACCCTTGCGGGTTTTAGGCAAGCTCTACAGTTAGTACAACAAGAACTGGCGATGACAGAGCCTTTGGTTGCTAAAGGTGCAGCAAGTGAGGTCGAGGTTTTACGTTTACGTCGTGAAGCAAATGATTTGCAAAA
>NZ_AMJN01000017.1:0-8012 GCF_000302435.1 Acinetobacter sp. TG2027
CCATACAGGCATTTCAAATCCGGGCGGTTTTCATTCCGTTTCACTGCATAAAAACCGAACCCACAACCCAGCAGAGGTGAACATGGCCAGCTACCACTTCAGCGTCAAAAGCAAAAATAAGGGCTATGCGACCGGCCATTATCTCTACATTTCCCGGCTGATGCAGTATGAAGGCATCCGCAAAACCAGCAATGAGACCATAGAACATATTGAACCTGGTCGATGTATGCCTGCCTTTGTAAAAGATCCCATTGATTTTTGGCAGGCAGCAGATACGTATGAACGAGCCAATGCCAAGGCCTACATGGAGTATGAAATTGCCCTACCGAATGAGTTCACGTCAGAACAGCGTAAAACGCTCATAGAGACGTTTTTAGACAAACATATAGTTCCACAGCAATATCCGCACTCATACGCCATACACAACGTAAAATCACGTATCAGTGGCGAAGATCAGCCTCATTGTCATCTGATGTTCTCGCTAAAAGCGGATGACGGCATTGAACGCAGCGCAGAACAGTACTTCAAACGCTATAACCCTCAAGATCCAGCCAAAGGCGGTGCCAAAAAAATCCAACTTCAAGATGGCCATGAAGACTATTCCACTTTTTTGATCTATATCCGAAAACAATGGGAAAATCATTTGAATGATGCCCTTGCACAGCACTGCCCGACCGTCACCTACACACTGGATGGCCAAGACATCACCATCAAAAATCAGGTTTCAGCAGACAGCTATGAAAAATATAACGAGATCCACAGCACGCTATACCTTCCAGAGCCCAAACTAGGCGTTGGACAACAAAATGCGACAGCGGAATATCTCGCCCAAATCCAAAAAATCAGAGAACACAACCAGCAAGAACGAGAACTCGAAGAACGCCAAAAGCAATTAGATCAACAACATGAATATTTTTATAGTGCTGAAAACAACCCATTTTCATCATTGGAAGTCATGTATTACCTGAATTACTTAATCAAGAATGCAACAAATAAGGACAAACTAAAAAATGATTTGAATGAAATTATCAAAAACCAAGGCCCTATACTTAAACAAGAAGCTTGGTCCATCTACGAAATGAATGAAAAACTAGAAGACTCAAGACGTAACAGTACCCCATGTTTTGAGTTCAAGGTGCATTCACTTCCTGAATACGTATTACCGATACAAAATACGCCTCCCAAACGCACTCAATCAGAACCAGTACAACCTAAAGCTGATGATTATGATTACGGTGGCCCTGGTTTTTAAGCTCAGTTGGTTTTATCCAAAGTTTACAGAGCGAGTGTCTACGAGCGAACAGACACAATTAAAATTTTTGCCATGCTTTTTCCCTGATTACAAACTCCCCTTTGCTGCTGAGACTGAGATACAGAGCATCCCGGAGGGTGCGAACAGATTTAATTTGCATCTAGGTCGAGCGAAGCGAGTATAAAAAACTTATGAGCGAAGCGAATTCCGAGTTGCTTTTGCTTTTTTGAAGTTATCACGAGATTAACCCAAAAATTGCCCCTTCGAACTGAGCGTAAGCGAAGTTCAATAGAGTTTGAGCGTAGCGAAAACATAGGGCAATTTTTCATTCTTTCCTTTTTAATATATTTTAAATCTTTTAAATCTTTTCAGTCGTCTCTGTGCCTTATATAGCAAAGGTTTCAGCGTTTAAATATGACGGATTGACTACTAACTATGACGGATTGACTACTAACTATGACGGATTGACTACTTAACTATGACGGATTGACTACTAACTATGACAAGTATATATTTGTCATATATTAGAAAAATCAATGGTTTTGTTTTGAATAAAAATCACGTTGTAAAATCAAATCAAGTAATAGAAGCATCGTATCAATTAAGTGCCGTAGAGCAACGAATTGTCTTAGCTGCCATTTCACGGATTCCCAAAAATCAGCCTATTACAGATGATGAGTTATACCCTGTTAGCGTCGATGAATTAAAACAATTGGGCGTACATGAGAAAACTGCATACAGAGATTTAAAGGAAGGTATTAATAGACTCTATGAGAGGTCTATTAACCTCAGTATTGATGATAAATCTATAAAAATGAGATGGGTGCAAGAAATCCAATTTTTAGATAGTCAAAGTGTCATTGGAATCCGTTTTTCAAAACCCATTCTGCCATTTATTTCCAATCTAAGTAGAGAATTCACCAAATATGCCTTATCAGACATTGCTGGGATCAATAGTGGATACGGTATTCGTATTTATGAGCTACTGGTTCAATATCGGCAAATAGGTAAGCGTGAAATTTCTGTTGAGAGTTTACGGACAATGTTAGAACTCGGTAAAAAGTACCCATTATTCGCTGATTTCAAGAAACGAGTAATTGACACTGCTATAGACCAAATCAATGAATATAGCCCTTTAAAAGTCACTTATGAGCAGAAAAAAACAGGGCGTAAAGTCACTCATATTATCTTTTCTTTTAAAGAAAAATCTAAATCCATAACACATACCTCGAAAGATTTTTATCAGCTATCTGATGCTCAAATTAATCTATTCGGGAATCAATTATCACGTTTACATGAGCTTTCCCATTTAGCCTCAGAAGGTGAAAGTTATGAGATTTTAGCTGCTAAAATTAAGGATATGCTTAGAAACCCTCACCAACAACAGCAGTTTTTGCCACACTTAAAGAACTTAGGGTTTAAAGCTTGAGTGTATTGAAGAATACACTTATTGTATTCTTCAATACGTATCCTAAATACACAGCAATACACTATGAAAACAAGTACAAAATACAGTGTTAGTGATGCAGCCACACTGTATAAGAAATCTCGTGCTACACTTTATAAAGATATAAAAAATGGGGTGTTAAGTCGTGATCATGATGGCTCTATCGACTTCTCTGAGTTACTCCGCGTTTATGGTGAACCTTTTAGTGGAAAACACTCAAAACACACTGATACGTCTCCAACACAAACTATAAATACACCTGAATACACAGACAATACAGTTATTGAACTAAAGAATCAGATCGATTTTCTAAAGAAACAGTTAGAAAAAGCAGAAGATCGCGAAGCTAAAGCAAATTCTCGTATTGATACATTACTTACCCTAATTGAAATGAAGCCAACTCAGGTTCATCCCACACCAACTTCAGATCAATCTTCAGTGCAATCTAGTCCATCTCAAGTAGAACCTACATTGAATGTAGATAACGACAAACATGACGGATTGACTACTCCGGAAAAAACGGAAAATAAGCGTATTCCGGTGCCGGAGCCGGTTGAACCGGAGCAGCCGAAAAGAGGGTGGTTAAGCCGGTTTTTCTTGCCGAATGGCTAAGGGTACTATTCAACTGAGCTAATCAAAGTTGTAAGGATTTGATTAAAGAATAGCCATATTACGTGAAAGATCACAAAAAAAAGCCCGTACAGGGATGTTCGGGCTATAAAATAGAAACTACAGCATTGATTTCTATAGATAATTATAACGCATTTCGTATAAGGTGTATTATGTTAATTTTAGAAAATCTTCAACCTCACCTTAAAGAATTAATCTACTAGAGGATGCTCTTTCATTAAATTCTGTATGTCATTTGGGTCATAACAACCACATAAGCCTAGAAGAACTATGTCGGATATAGCATCAATACAACAACCTGAAACGACTTGCATACGTTGATTTTTGTCATATCCAAAAACTGTATATGTCAAATCTTCATCATCAAAATGATCTTTACAGATTGAACAGCAATCAGGGTATTTCTTCAAAACCTTATCAATATCCTTTTGCTGAGTAACAGTAACGCTCATATAACAACTCAAATAACTTTTCTTGGTCATAATTTTACATCTATATTTTTCTGAATATCCTTTTATTTAGCATGATGGGCGTTATTTGGAACGAGAGCGGACAACTCTCGTTTTTTGTTATGGAAACTGCTAAAATACAAGTACGCCATTGACGTATAAAGAGTCCATGTTATTTATTGAAACCAGCATCTTTACCAAGCAAATTAAAGACCTTGTATCTGATGAGGAATATCGTCAACTTCAGGAAGATCTTTTGGTACAGCCTGATAGAGGTGATCTAATCAAGAATGGCGGTGGTATTCGCAAAGTACGTTGTGCTCAAGGTAACAAAGGAAAAAGTGGTGGTATTCGGGTGATTTATTATTGGGTCACCGAGGATGATCAGATATTTTTCTTATTGGCTTATCCAAAATCAGTGAAAGATAATTTAACAGATAAGGAAACAGCCATTCTGCGCCAACTCGTGAAGGAGCAATTTCATGGATAACAACTTATTTGATGACTTGGTTGCTTCAATCAAAGAAGCTGGAGCTATCAAACGTAAAGAAGTTAAAGCAAGTCGAGTTACAGAACTCGAACTACCAGATATTAAAGAAGTACGTGAAAAAACAGGCTTGAGCCAAAATGAGTTTGCTGCACGTCTGCATATTAGTCCTCGTACCCTGCAAAATTGGGAACAAGGTCGACGCTATCCAACTGGACCAGCAGCTACATTAATTCGAATTTTAGATGCTCATCCAAGCCTTATTTGAAAAAATTACTTAAAAAAATGGGAGCTAAGCTCCCATTTTTAAATTCGTATAACGGCCATTATGTTAAATGGAATGTTTATGAGAAATTAATAGTCTATTTTTGTTTGAGATTGAAGTATATTTAAAAAAGTTAAGTTGTTTTTTTAAATGCATAACTTCATCTTTTAGTTTTTTGATTTGTTGCTCTCTTTCGTCCTGTATAGGGTAAGTAAGTTCACCAAATTTTCTAACTAACTGACTGTATTCAATCAATTTATTGTAGTCAAGTTCGAAATCTCCGCTTTTTATATATTTAAGTATAGTCGAGCGAGGTTTTTTATACGCTATAGCAGCATCACTGATCGAAAATTTTTTTAAAAAATGATGATTTTCACCTAGCATACTATTTCACTTAATGCATTATTAATTTCGTATATATATGTTAATAAAATTAACACATACAAGATATAAATCTTTAATCATTATTGGTTAATAATTGAACGTTTACTTTACACATGCCCTACTCTGATAATTTTTCTATTATTAAATCAATATGCTTTTAAAAATTTATATTATTAACATAATACACCTTATGCGAAATTCCAATGTAAGCCCAAAATAGAAATGTCCGGTTTACCGATTGCTCGACCTAAGATCTCAGAACATAAGAATTTGATGATCACCCTGGTTCTCAAAACTCGATACTTTATTGAAAAGTTCTATCGAGGCTTATAAGTCCCTGAAACAAAAAAATGCCTGAACTTCAGGCATTTTTTACGTCATCACTAACAGCTTACAACAATCAACAAACGAGAGTTTTAGTCTTTTGAATACGACTTAATTTTTTCAAAAATAGGGTAAAAGTCTACACCCTCATCTTTCATGCTAGAAAGTAAGTAAACCAGAACAGCGATATGAGTAGGTACTTTTCCGATCTTTTTATAGTTAGTTATGGAGTTTGGATTCATGTCCAATAAGGTTGCAAATTCCTTAATTGAAAGACCTGCTTTCCCCATAAGTCTTTGAAATTCTTCGTATGGCATCGTGATAAATACAATCTGTTTGAATTAGAAGTATAACACAGACTATAAAACTTAAAAAAAACACATAAAAAATGTGACAAACACATTTTTTATGTGTTATAAATAGCTTATCAACTAACCTATTTATCCTTACTATCGGAGAAATGTAATATGTACTCATACCCGGATTCAAACACTGAAAAGAAAATTGCTCTCATGATCATCAATGACTTTTTCATTCAAAAAGCCCATGAACTGTGGATCTTTTTACAACTCGATCAGTGCTTTAATGATTATGAAGCCACACTGATTTGGACTCGACGTTATTTAGAGAAGCATCCTGAGTGTGAGTACAGCGATATTCAAAAAGCCTTTGTTTCTTGTTTCCCAGAGCACTTCTTCAGCTTTGACTGTTAATTTATGAGAGGCACGGTAAAAAATCGGGCACTGTTGCAAATAGAGATTTGAGTCGATGATGTTCCCTTTAAAAAGTACTTAGAGACCGAAAACCCTGTTGATTAGACACACTTCACCCTGAGGCTGACCATAATAAAATGACGATGCTTGTCCTTTACGTAGTGCACGCATGACTTCAATACCTTTAATTGTGGCATAAGCCGTCTTCATAGATTTGAATCCTAATGTGGCCCTGATGATCCGCTTTAGCTTGCCATGATCACATTCAATCACGTTATTTTTATACTTAATCTGCCTGTGCTCAAGGTCTGGTGGACATTTACCTTCCCGTTTTAACCGTGATAAAGCACGTCCATATGTGGGTGCTTTATCCGTGTTGATCACTTGTGGAATTTGCCACTTCTTCACATTATTTAAAATTTTTCCAAGAAAACAATATGCTGATTTGGTATTACGTCTAGAAGAAAGATAAAAATCAATGGTATCGCCACGTTGATCGACTGCACGATACAGATAAGACCATCGTCCATTCACTTTTACATAGGTTTCATCAATATGCCACGAGCTCAGATCTGTAGGATTACGCCAATACCAGCGTAAACGTTTTTCTATTTCAGGAGCATAACGTTGAACCCAACGGTAAATAGTCGTGTGATCAACATTCACACCCCGTTCGGCCAGCATTTCCTGCAGTTCACGATAGCTAATGCCATATTTACAATACCAGCGCACAGCCCAAAGAATGATTTCGCCCTGAAAATGCCGACCATGGAAAGGATTCATATGCTGCACCTTTAGCTAAAACAGTCTTCAGCTTACCATTCGTGGTTATTTGCAACAGTGCCTTTTTCACGCCCCAATTGGATAAAAATGAACAATTTCGTAAATTATAAATCCTTAATACTAAAGTTACATGTTATTTATGATTAAAAATCATTTAAATGATACATAATTTCATGAACTTTCAGATTGTAACTTTAGGGTTTACTCTAAATTTACATAATGTCTCTGTATACGAAATTCGATTGTAAGCCCAAAATAGAAATGTCCAACTTCTCTAAAATCCCTGCTAAATAAACTACTCTTCGCCTTTTTCTAAGGCCTTTTTAATTTCAATTACTGACAATAATTCTCCGCCCTTTTGCCAGGTATGTAATCCTTCTAACACCTGAATAAAAAGTTTATTTGCTTTAAAATATTCATTTTCATATGTCTTAACATCTTTAAAAATTAAAGATTTACGTACTTCATTATGAAACTTTGTCGTATTCACAATCCGATTGGTAATCTGTTGAGGAGTATCATTGCTAATATCAATATTGAGTTTCTTAAATGCGACAAGAACAGCACCACCTAATTCAAATTTACGTTGATTTTCAGCTTTGCGTTTTTTCCCAGCATCCTTCTTCTGTAGCTGACTCAAATACAATTCTAAATCACTGTATTCAAGCTTTTGCGCTTTAAAATTCAGATACCGTGTCGCCAAGGTTTTTAAAATATTTAGTTCCATCTGATCTAGTGCATTCTTTTGAAAAAGTTCATACAGATCTAAAAACTTCTGTTCATACTCGGTTTTAAGAGGCAGATTATTCAACTCTTCAAACAGCAATTTCAACTTCAGATGTTCACGATAAGGTTTTAAAGCCTCTTTGACCAGAACCTGATCTGTCTGAGTTAGCCCCTCAAAATTACAATCAACACTATTTAAAGCCTTTAACACTTGAGATTGAAGATCAGAAAGCTGTTCTTGCTGTTCTAAAAACTCTACAAATGCATGTAACTCAGCAATCTGTAACAACTGAGCAGGTCGACCACGCTTTTTTGCTTTTTCCATTTCCATCATCTGCCGCCAAATTTTCAGACTGCCCTCTTTAAATATGGTTTTACCATATTTAAAGAGGGCAGTCTGAAAATAATTATTTAATATAAAAATAAAATTTCTTGAAAAGAATTTTTATTTTTATATTAAATAATTCGCACTTGACAGTTTCTCCTCATCGGAGAAACTAGTACGCAATGGGGCGCTTCCCCCTTGACCCCCTTCAACCCGCTTTTTCAGCC
>NZ_AMJN01000018.1:0-16502 GCF_000302435.1 Acinetobacter sp. TG2027
CATGCAGTGATTCCACCAAGAAAAAATGCGAAGCCATGGAAAGATAAAAAGATGAGCTCGCTAGAACGCAATGAGTTGCTTCGAACAGTTAAACGTTTAGGAAGAACTATTTGGAAGAAATGGTCAGGCTATCATCGGCGAAGTTTGGTTGAAACCAAGATGCATTGCATCAAATTATTGGGGGATAAACTCAGTGCGAGAAATTTTCAAAGCCAAGTCAATGAGATTCATGCACGTATGGCAGTATTAAATAAATTTACGGACTTAGGCAGACCACATACCCGAGTTGTCACTTAAATTTGGCTCAATTAGGATCGCTTCTATCTTTCAAACCTTTATGCAACAAAGCCCTATTAAAGTGCAATTTTGGTACTATTCAGCCTTATGGTGGAATAAATATAAAAATAAACACTTTTAAGTGACAGTTCTTCCACCTTTGATAATTCATCTGTGTCGCTCAAGCAATCAATTTGAAAGTAGGAATAGCCTACAGCACCACTAAAGTGGAATTACTCAACATATACTCCACCATTAAAGTGACAAGCCTTCCACCATTCCGATATTCTTGACTATCAAACATCATGTTATCAATTAAATTTTATACAAATATTTTATCCACAGAATAAAAAACATCTAATGACAAGTCTTCCACCTTTATTTCAATAAAAACAAACTTATCAACATCACAAGCAGTTGAATTGTATTGTTTTAAATTAAAAAATACACATTAAAATAAATCACAATGACAAGTCTTCCACCATAGTGACAAACCTTCCACTTATCAGTGACAAACCTTCCACTTATTAGTGACAAACCTTCCACTTATCAGTGACAGGCCTTCCACTTATTAGTGACAAACCTTCCACTTTAAAAAATCTATCTAATTGTTTTTTAAACAAATAAAACTTGTTTAATTATAATTAACTAATTAATACTAATTAAAATTAGCTAGCTATATTTTTTAAAAAAGTTAAGAAATGTTTTTCCCACATCTTTTGAATTCAAAAGATAAAAATATGACAAAGGAACTGTAGCAAGTTGCTACAAATATCTTTATATTAAATGAAATCAAAGTAAATTCCTTAAGACAAATATGTCAACTAAAATCATTGCTGTAGCTAATCATAAAGGTGGTTGCGGGAAAACAACTACTGTAGTACATCTTGCTTCAGAGCTTGCTGAATTAGGAAATAAGGTCTTAGTAATTGATCTGGATCCACAAGCAAATGCAAGTTTACATATAGGATTAAGACACCCTAGCGAAGTTGAAACTACATCAGCTGAATTACTTATTGGTGATATAAGTCTATTATCGGAAGCATTAGAAGAAGAAACAAAATTTAAAAATGTTTCCTTAATATATGGCTCATTAACTCTTGGTAAAACTGAAGATCAATTGAAAGATGATGCACCAAGACCATCCGAGGAACTTTCAAATAAATTGGAAATTCTAGAAGGATTATATGACTACATTCTTATTGATTGCCCTCCTAGCTTAAAATTACTAACCAGCAATGCTTTAGCCGCTTCGACACATGTTATTGTTCCAATTGAATCTGGTTCACAATACGGTCTCTATGGTGTTACTGATTTAATTAATCATTTAAGTAAAATTAGAAGAGTTAACCCTGAATTAGAACTCTTAGGTGCTTTATTAATTAAACATGATGAGCGTCAGAATGTATGTAAATTAATAAAAGATGAAGCATTTAATCAAGTTGGAGAATTATTGCATACCACAATTCCAATGAGCACTAAGGTTAATCAAGCTGCAATTTTGCAACAACCTTTATTATCTGTTGATAAAAACTCAAAAGTTCGAAAAGCTTTTGAAACTTTAGCACAAGAAATTGTTCAGCGTGTCGGATAATATAATTCTGGAAATACTATGGTAAGTAATAAAGAGCTATTGGCTAAACGTCTTCAGCAAAATACTCAAAAGCATCAACATGCCCAAAAGGAGCATATTAACGATGTCAAAGAGCTAAGACGTAATGTACAAATTACAGATATTCAGGCTAGCCCTAACCAGCCTCGAAAACTCTTTAATCAACAAGATATTGAAGATTTAGCAGCATCAATTGAAGAAATTGGGCTATTACAACCAATTGCAGTTCGTAGAATAAATGATAAATATGAGTTGATTGCTGGTGAAAGACGATTGAAAGCCCACCAATTTCTCAATAAGAATACCATTGAAGTAATCATTATTGATGCATCGGATGAAGAAGCTGCTTTATTAACATTAGCTGAAAATTTAAAGCGAGAAGATCTGACAGATTATGAAATATATGTTGGATTAACTTCTTTGGATGAAAAATTAAAAAAAAATAAGCAGAAGTTAGCAAAGTCATTAGGTTTGAATCGTGAAGATATGTATAAATATTTATCTTATGAAAAATTACCTGGAGAGTTGATTGAAGATTTGGAGAAACAGCCGTCATTATTAGCACGGACCGCTGCTACAGCAGTGAAAAAGTTTCTATCAGATCATGATGAAAACCATGAAAAAGCTAAAGAAGCATTATTCGAAGCATGGTCAAAATTGCTTAAAAAAGAAGTTGAACAGACAAAACTGGCATCACTAGCTGAAAAAATCTTTAAGTCAAGAGAAACGAAAGAAGTAATTCAAACTTCAATTGTACATAAAATTGAATATGATGGGAAAGTTGCTGGTAATATCAAATTTGACCATAATACATTAAAGGTATCTTTAAAAATGGGCCAATTTGATGATCAAAATTTACAAGAATTAAAAGCTTTCCTAAAACGAATGTTAGAAAAATAAAGTAAAAAAATAGTGTAGCAAGTTGCTACACTATTTTTTGCAATTAGGAAAATTTATATAAGTAGTCATAATAATATTTTCATAAATTTGTCATGTAAATTGAATGTTTAAAGCGTATTTTTCGACCATCCTAAGATGAGTTGATGCAATGCTTTGGCATAGGCTTTGTTGCATAAAGCCTTTGAAGGTAAAGTTTTCCTAAGTTGCTAAAATTTAGGTTACAACTTGGGTATGAGGTCTGCCTAATTCTGTAAATTTATTTAATACGGCTACACGTGCATGGATCTCATTCACTTGGCTGTCAAAATTCCTTGAGTAGAGTTTATCGCCTAATAATTTGATGCAATGCATCTTGGTTTCGACCAAACTTCGCCGATGATAACCAGACCACTTTTTCCAAAGGGCTCTTCCTAGACGCTTAACTGTTTTTAGTAATTCATTTCTCTCTTGCGAATGAACTTTTGTATCTTTCCACGGTTTCGCATTTTTTCTTGGCGGAATCACCGCATATGCTTGACGATCTGAGATCACTCGTCTGCAGCATTTAGTGTCATAGGCTCCATCGGTATAGACAGAATCTACTCGCTCATCAAGTGGTATTTGACCAAGTAAATCACCGAGCACCTGTGAATCACTGATATTGTTCGTTGTGAGCTGAACTGCACGTATTTGCAGCGTTTCAGCATCTATACCAATGTGAAGCTTACGCCATTGTCGACGATATTCAGGCTGATGTTTCTTCCGTTTCCATTCACCTTCGCCCAAAAACTTTAAACCAGTTGAATCTACGAGTAGATGTAGACCATTGCTACTTTTTTGGTAGCTAATCGCAATATCAATATGTTTTTGTCTTCTGCAAAGCGTCGTATAGTCTGGCGCTGTCCAATCTAATCCGCAAAGTTTAATCAGGCTTTGTACAAAGCCAGTGACCATGCGTAGAGAAAGACGAAATATGGATTTAATCATTAAGCAGCATTGGATGGCTGTATCGGAATAAGTTTGATTTCGACCATGTTGGCTTTTTGGTTGAGCATACCATTGTGTTTTGGGATCAAACCAAATGGCAATATTCCCACGATTAATGAGAGCTCGGTTGTATGTGGGCCAATTGGTTGTACGGTAGATTTTAGGTGTAGGCTTATTCATCTCAAAATTATATTGTGGAATAAGCCTTTAGAGATAGGTTTGTGCAACAAAGCCTTTGGCATAAGAAAAAATTTAATAAAAAATTAATAAGTTTGGCATGGTGTAGTTTGGGCACAGTTATTTTGACGGGCTGTCAAAGTCCTGCTTTAGTTCAATCAACTTCTACTTCAGTACAACCATCAAAACAGCCTCAACGTGTGGTTTTTTTCTTGGGAGATGGAATGGGTATCACGACACTAACAGCTGTACGAATTTATGCTGTTGGTGAAGATTGCCAACTGCCAATAGATCAACTGCCAGAGTCAGCATTTGTTCGTACTTTCTCAGAAGTTGCACAGGTTACAGATAGCGCACCATCGATGGGTGCCTATATGACAGGTGTAAAAATGAAAAATGAAGTGATATCCATGCAGACTGGAACAATTGCAGTAGAACCAAATCAGACCGGAAATCATCAATGTGGAACCAATCCTCAGATCCAAAATAAGCAAGACACCCAAACTTTACTCGAATTGGCCAAAGCACGAGGTTGGGGTACAGGGGTAGTCACAACAACTCGCATTACGCATGCTACACCAGCATCGACTTATGCTCATATTTGTCATCGTGATGCTGAAAATGACATAGCATCCCAATTAGTACCAAGTTCGCAAGGTGATATCTATCAGCGTTATAACGTCAAATTAAAAGATGGGGTTGATGTGATTCTAGGCGGGGGTAAGCGTCAATTTCTGCCGAAAGATCAAGGGGGAGAACGGATAGACCAACGGAATTTGATCGCAGAAATGCAACAAGCAGGCTATCGAATGGTCTATGATCAAACTCAACTCTCCCAGATGAAGTTAGGAAAGATAACACTAAATATAAAAAAAATGGAATAAATAATTTACAAAGTTATTATTTTTAATCTGATGTTTGTTTTATATGGGGATGATAATAACTTCTGATTACTAGTTTTTACCTTAAATATAACGATTGAAAGATTCATTTAAAGGCTATGAATACATGAGTTTTACAGTTTGGCTAGGTCAGCATGAGTACTTTTCGCAAGATTTAAGATCGACCATGAACGTGATTAAGTTATAGGGGATTGATGAAATAGTTTTTATGAATTTCTGGCTTTCTGGGCTGATTTTATCAAATTCATGTCTATGCAAAATTGCGACATATTTCTCGTGCTGGTAGTTATCCAGAGTTTGGTCTGTATCTATCCATAGTGCAGACCTTTTTTTTGGTGATAGTTTTTTCTTAGCGATTTTCGATCTGGATGTAGTGATTTCACGCTTGCAGAACGTATCTTGGCGGTGATCCATCTAATATTCGTGATTATAAAGCGAGCTAATTCACAGGTTCTACAGATTATGTAGCGACTAACTATAAGTTGATGGTTGGCGCTTAGTTTATATTTACGCTTAGGTTTCAGTTAAAAAATCAATATTTTGTTGAATTCGTGATTGAATCATCTCTAGGGTAGATTCTCGAATTTGATGAGGATACAGGCGTTGCGCAATTTGACTAAATTGAAGTGCAATTTCATGCATGGCCAAGATGATCTCATCGACTTCTAGAGTAGTCAGATTCGCTTCTGAAGTACCGAGTTTATGTATGTCATTTCGAGAAATATTGAGCGCTTCTCCCATAATGTCCATTTGATGATAACCACCTGGACCTTCACAGAAGGTCACATCATAGGCTGGAGCCAATTTCCATTGACCATTTTTTGCCATGAGAAAAGAAAAATTCTTGGTATGGTCATCCCGATTATTGAAAAGTACATTAAACACAGCACGTTTAAAAGTATGCAGCCTTTCCGCACATCTTGCGTACACATCAAGGTTGCCCGAAGAAAATTGCGATAGTCTAGGCTACCTGGAACTTTATAGTCTGCTCCGGTATATGCAGCCAAACTCTGCATTGGAATCCGCATGCCATTTTGACGGTCGAATCGTTTAGAAGCAAAAGCCATTAAACCATTGGGCAAATTAAAAAAATGGGTGTCTGGAGTCTCGATTGCACAAAGTCGCAAACATTTTGCATAGACGGCTTCAATGGCGCAGACTTCAGGATACTCTTGCTGAGCAGGAAACTTAATCAGCCAGGCTTCATTTTGATCAGAAGCTTGCGTCGAAAACTCAAAATTGACAGGATTTCGGTAAACCAATGCTTTGGATCTGGCACCTTGGGGGGAGCCACCCATGACCAGCAAATGTTGTAAAAAATTCGCCACCTTCTCCTTTGAGGACTTCTTGGACTTCCTGTGCCAATTGCGGCAGGGGAATATTCTCTGAAGTTTGCATCTCTGCGACACAGGGTTCAAAGGAGAGAGCACCCATTGCATGGGTGCTAATATAAGTTAGACGTTCCAAAGGGCTGATTCGTGCCGGATGCAGTCCAATTTTTCGAAAATATCGATCCATTAATAACATGCCCCAACCATCCGGCAAAGCATCATAGACTGGACCAGGTAATCCCATTTGATAAGTAGGAAAACCCTGTCTCAGTGGTAGACCTTTTAAAGGGAGTAAATAAGAAGAGAGCTGAACACCTCGCTGTATTGCTTCTGGACTATATTCAAAAGCAATAGTGGGTCTACCTGTGGTGGCTGTTGAACTAATCAGCGTTCCCCATAACCATGATTCGCCCCAACCATTGTAATAAACATTAAGACTGTTGAGCATTATCCCTTCCTCTTAATACGCTGGTGCTTACTTTGACTTTCATAGCGTAGAATATCTTTTACACTGTTAAGCTGAGGTTGAAACAGCTCCTGAAGTTTGTTTAATCGACCCAAGACCATTGCAATACGGACTAAATTTTCAACAGATACATTTCGTGCCGCTTCAAGATTCGAAACCGTATTCACGCCGACACCAGCGCGTGCTGCAACCTCAGCTTGAGACATCTCCAAAAAGAGTCGTTGCTTACGTAAACGCTCACCTAAAAGCGTCACGACTTCTTCGGGTTTAGTGAAATATAAATCCATTAAATTGGGTCTTAAACTTTAATAATTTAATTAAACCACAAAATAATGGAATTAATTTATAGCTATAGTGTGGTTGAGGAGGGCTTTGTTGCACAGCACTTCGGAAGGTAGGTTTGGTCCTTGGGTATCGGTTACAGAAATTCATCAGGATGTACTTTGACTGATTGTTGATAAGGAAATCACAGTATTTTCATTTTTCCTTTTTGGTCACATTACTTAGAAAGGGTTCTTCGAAAAGTAGTTCATATTTTAAAAATCTTATAAATATTGAGGATTTTTTCTTAAATGCTTTCAACATAGCATGCGGCGATATGTAACTCGTACGGGCTTAATCTGCCTTTTAGTGTAAATTTTTTGGGCATGAGAGGGGCAGAGGTGTGGGGGCAAGCAATTTATATCGTGGATACTTCTAAATCATTTATGTAATAGAATGAGCTAAGCATGGATTTAGGGTAATAACACTAAATCTAAAAAAATTGGAAGAATAATTTATTAAATTATTGTTTTTATGTGGTTGTTAGTGAAGTTATGAATAATAATAACTTTTTTCTTGATGAGTTTTATCTAAAAAATTGATCGGATAATTTCTTTAAATGTCATGTATCCATAAATTTGACAGTTTGAAGATATCGGTATGTGCATTTTTCACAAGGTTAAAGATTGACCATAAATGTGATAAACGGTAGGGGATCATTGAAAAATGAATGGATTTAAACACTACATGTATGCAGGAAAAAATATCGCTGCGGTTCTGCTGACAGGCTGTATTGAGCATTGAATGCAAATGATGTAGTGATTGTCTACATGCTATAAGACCAGCATGATGAAGAATGAAATGTAGTTGCCAATATCTAACCTGGGTTGAAAAGTATAGCGTTGTTATTTGGAGAAGTGAGGTGAGCCATCCTTCTCTTATTCACTTAAAATGATACTTACTCAACTGATCTCCACTCATGGGCTGGTTCCAATTAGACGGATAATAACTTCCATCCCCTATTTTTACTTACCACATTTCTTGCATTTAATCCCTTCTTTGGAGATGTGATTCAGCATCACCGTTGCCAATTGAATCAAATCAATGGCATTGTTCGTTGGTTCAAGAAAAGCAGAAGAGGCTGCTTTATTGCAAAAGAGAACATTCGGATCAAATGGATTGGATTACACAAAAGCCATAAAATAGCCATAGATCAATTCACTTGCATGTAATCTGTAACATCCATTCAGGTCATCAGACATTGATTAATCACTAAACACCATAAATTTATGTATAGGCGAACTTTGTTGAGACATATGTTGATAAAAATGCGGCAAGTTACATTGCTTAAAGGTCTATCTAAGTTAACGATCTATTCAATTCTGGATAAGTAATCTGCATATTACGATCCTAAATTACCCGAAGAGTATTAAGATTTTTAAGAATCGTGTTTGTTGGTTTATTTGGGAAATTAATCAGTGGATTGAAGCAAAGATGATGGCTCATTAAGGATTGTGGGCTCTGACTACTTAAATTTTAGGTATTTTGAATAAAGGATATTTCAAAAATCTTAATTAATGGATTTAAATTACCATAAAAACCTTCAATATTGGCTTGAATCCATTGTTGTTGAGAGTCAATGCGAGACCAATCAATACCATAACCACAATGAGCAATCAGATGCTCAAAGAAAATCCGTTGTGTACGTCCATTACCTTCACGGAATGGGTGTATGACATTAAGCTCACAATACAAGTCGGCAAGTTGAGGAATCAGTTGTTGTGGTGCTAAGCCTTGAAAGTATTTTTTTTCTTGAAGCGGTTTGAGTAGTTTATTGGTTTCAATTTCAATACGGGAAAAATTACAAAAACGGGTGTCACCTTTGGAAATATCGATTTGTCTTAACTTTCCTGCCCAGTCGTATAAGTCGCCAAAGAGCTGCGCATGAATTGATTTTAAGTATTGTAAGTCGTAAGGTGGTTCAGCATATTCAATTAAGTTACTTGCCAATCCAGACAGTGCTAGTTCAGCTTGTTCTAAAATTTGTTCATCATGAATATTGAGTTTGTTCTTTAGGATATTTGTGCCAGGGTAACAATACAGGCTGTCACCCATTTCCCCATATTTATCCATACATGCACCTGACTAAGTTTCGGGTTGCGAATACTTCTTATATTTTTGCAAGATTTCAGCTTTACTTTGTTGAGTTGTTTGAGCTGTCGTTGTAATGCCTTCAAGCTTTAGGCTGGCTTGATAGTTTTGCGCACGTGTCGCTTGAATATATTTTTTTTTCTGTTCAGTGGTTCTGAGCATTTCGAAACTCCATTGATGCTACACGTGAAGTAAGTATAGCAGAGAATCTTTTTGATCAATGCTGCATACACAGCATTTCAAAATGTAATACAACGGTATTGTTTCATGTAATAACAGAAAACTAAAAAAAAGTGGAAGAATTTTTAAAATTTAGACCACCCATGATAAGTAAACCATATGTATTTGTTGATAATTGTAATTTTGAGAAAATTTAGTTGATAAATTAAATGAATTTTAATATACAAAGATATGCTCATTTTTTATATCGATAAAAATGTTAAAATTTGACTATTTAGTAAAAAATATAGAGATATTTATGGGGCAATTTATCATGCCCTTTTGCTTTGAGCGACAAAATGTTCAATTTAAGATAGTAAAAATTAACTCAGAACTACTGAAAATCAAAAAGATTAAACAGAGCCAGAAAGTAGTAGTACAAGCAAAGTTCAAAATAATCTATGTGAAAATTTGGCAAAAAATATTGCTATTAATGCAAACGGAGCCATGCTTACGTGTACATTCTAATTATGTTGCAATCTTACAGTTGATACATAATCTTGATGATTTTATCGAAAAATCACAGCAACACTTGTGCTTTGAGAGAAAAGCTCAGAAAGAGCTGGATGCTAAATTTTTTGCTAGATTTTTTAAGCTGACAAAGAGTTCAATAAAAGATCAACTTTTACCAAATTGTTCAGATCGTAATGAATTTAACCAATGCAATTTGATAAAAAATTAAGCGAAAGCGAATATGCCAAAGATTGAAACAGAAGAGCAATTCTTAGATTTAGCAGAAAAATTTAAACAAGATTATTGTCTATTACATGATGATGTTGTGAATACACAATTTGTCGATCTATCAGATGATTTACGTGAAAAAGCCCACGCTCTATATAAGGAAGCGCAACAGATATATGGCTATATATCTAGCTCTAGACAATTAGGTAAATATTATTTTCTAGCTTCTTTAAGTTATTTTGCATGTCCAGATACTAGTAATACACAAGAGCTGTCATCGCAACGTTATTTGATTCTACAAGCGAGTTTTTTAACATATCGGCAGTATCAAGAATTTGCAAAAATTGCTAAAGCTGAGAATAAGCAAAAACATGTTTGTGACCTCCTACGCTATGTCTCACGATATGTGCTGGATTCTAATAATGCTGAATTATTTCATGAATGTAGTAAGCTGCTAAATTGTTATGTCACGTACGAACGTAATTTGAAAAAAGAGGATCGTAATCAACTTTTTAATATTAAAAATTTCAAAAAAGTACAAGTCATAGAGTATTTATCGGCTCTATTAATAATTTTTAAAAGACTTGATGATCGTCGTGTTGTTCATCGTCAGCGTAAGTCAAAAAAAAGCAAAGTTTTGCAATGGCCAACTAAAATTGAACTCAAAAAATTTCGTGAAATAAAATCTGGTAAGTATGAAGATATCGGACATAACGCAAAGATCAGTTTTTATGATGCCTCTCTTCACAAAGATGAAGATGGTGAAATTGAGTTATTGGACATTGAAGTAGAATTATACTCAGAAGATGAAAAAACTAAAAATTTTAATCATTTAATTAGTGATTATACTGCATATTACACGCGGCATCGCCAACGCCGTCATGTGCCATTTATTACAAATCCTTATTATTTAGCACCAGATGTACTGAAGCAAATTGTTTATGTGTTGAGAACTGAGTTAAATGCGGACTGGGATAAGGCTGCAATCGCTGCCGCATGTTTATTGTCACTTTTGACTGGATTATCTCCCATAGCACTGATGGATTTTAACGAGCTCATACAAGATGGTGTTTTGATCCAGAATGGTTCAAGAAAACGACGGGAATATTTACTTAATTTAAATTTGAAAGTTACCGAGCAGAAAATTAAGAGTTTAAAGCCTGTGCGTTGGAATGAAGAGATGACTCACCAACTACATCTACCTGCGGCATGGTTTGACTACATAGAACAAGCATCGAATCCAAAGATCTCTTCAGGAGATATTAATTCCGAACTTAAGAAGTGGTTTGCTAATCAGTATGTGGGTACTATCACCGTTGAAAAACTTCAGGCCCAATTATATTTTCATATATATTATGAAACCTATAATGAATATCTTACTCATGTGATTGCGAGGCGGGATATCAAGCATGATGTGCCAGGTATTTATTACGGAGGACTTCCCAAAGCTCAGCTTGATAGCAGCTATTTAGCTTTTTTGGAATCAGCACTTACACCACATTCTAAGGAACTTACAGAAGACACGGCTGAACTCAAAATATTACAACAACAATTCAAAGTGCAATCTGCATCTAAAGGGAGGGTAGGGAGTCAACTGGCACTTGAACCCAGTTTTGTGAAAGAGCAATTTGCTTTTTTACATAGACATTGCCAAGAAAATATTCAAAAAGATCAACATATCATTAATCAATTGAATGCATACGCGTGTTGGATGTGGCATGTTAGCTTGCTAAGCATGGCCAGACGGCCTAATAAAAATCTGTTGGGGAATTTGGAAGATTATTGTTTTGAGCTTAAAATTCTATATGTAAACGATAAAAAGAATAGCAAGGTAAGAAAGGATGGACGATTTATCCCGCTATCCGATTTCTTCTTAAAAGCACTGCAAAATTACACTGTATTTTTAAAACAAATAATTGAACTGTATAGCCCACTTTTAAAACAAGTATTTGCAAAGAAAAAAATTGCGCTCAATGACTTATTCGGAAAGGTCATTGATAGTAAAGATATCTTGCCGATAACTGTCAAAGAGTGGCAGAGCAGGAAAGTTAAGTTAATCCCTTTATCTCGAAACTGGGTAAATTTATATATGGAAGGAATCTTTCCAAAGAATATGTATTCGAATTGGTTACGTCATTTTGATATGAATTTTTTGATGTATGCAGAAGAAAAAGAAGAAAAAAAAACTGCTTTAGCATTCCATTTAATTCAGGCTCTTTATGGTCATGACCAACGTGACCGAGAGGCTTTTCATCCGTATTCTTCACTTATTCCGAATGTCTATGTACAGCAAGTCCGCCAGCAATTGCAAGATAATGTCAAATCTTTATCGATTAAACACTTAGAGCGAAAATAGTTGTATGCAAAAAATCAAAGAACTAATAAAACCACAACTAGACGGTCTATTTGTTGATATTCAGAAATTGGTGAAAAAGTCGCAAGAAAGACAGCCTTCTTTACCTGAAGTATTGACGCAAGACATGCAGCAAAAACTTGATCAGCAGATCGCCGAAAAATGGCATGACATTAAAGATAGTGTTGATTGTTTGAGTCAAAAATTGAGCCGAGATGAACAATCTAAACTGATGCAATTTACTGAAGATGAATTTAATAAAAGAAGAAGGCAATTCAACCAGAATGTAGATAAAAAATCATACAGAATTAGGCTAAATCCACATACTAAACGGATCGTACTGCCTAGAAAAATTGAGAGTACGGAGTCACGGTTAAAACAAGGGCAGTTACATGCCCAGGTACTCAATGCTTTGAAAGCATATTGGAAAGATTCACTTGGATATTGGGATGACCCTAAATATTTGTGGGGGGATTTATGCTTAAGTTTTATATATATTTCAGGCTGTGCAGATGAACAGCATCTGGTTGCTATTCAGCAGCAATTGCAGGAGGCCGTTGAGCTTGGTACAGATCTGAATTGTTTTCGGTTATACCATTCGGACTACAAAAAAATCACTAATCCATTGTTACTACATTATCGTGTTGAAAACTCTCAATATGGCAACGATGTAGAACAGAGAAAGTTGTACCAATGGAAGCATGTTTTTTTTAACTCATATGCTCAGTTCATCTTGCAATATTTAAAAAAGTTGAAAGCTACTCATAAAGAATATCGTCTGCAACAATCAATTGAAGATTGTATTCTGGAAAGCTTGAGTCGCATGGGACGAAACAAAAGTTTGGGCGATCTGCAATATCAAATTAAACGCCGTGGATTTCGTGCATTTAATGATGTGCAAATGGTACTTGAATTTAATCCAAACCTTAGCCTAGATATATTTTTAAGTAATGTACTTCAGCAAGAGATTAATACTGTCGCCTTACGGCCATCCGAATTTAGATTGCTATGGAGTAATGAACGTAATCAAGTCATGGAACTAGAGAATAGCCCTATTCATTTTGAACAAGAGCAGTTACATCCTGAAGTTCCGACGGCTCAAAGCAAATTACAAACGATTCCGTATGAGTTGATGTTGTTTGATCAAAAGAAACGTAAAGGTCAAAAAGTTGAGCGCTTAGATAAAAAGAGGAATAAAGAAGAACGCACGCTACGTTTTTGGCAAGAAATCAGAAGGGTGTTAGAGGAGAAGATGCGTGATGCAAATACGGAAGAAAAGTCTTTAATTGAAGCCCAATTACGCTTAATTCACTGGTTAGTGCATTTAAAAAAAAGAGGGCTTCAATTATCAACTATTGAAAGCTACTTAGGATCATTTGCTAAAGAATTTATATTTGAAATTTGGCTTAATAAATTGGATTTAAAACAACAATCCATTGATGATTATGAAGATTTATATCGACAGTTGTTGAAATATAGCAGTGAACGAGATGCACAAGCAACTCAACGTGAAGCTGTTAAAGGAAAAACCTCTCGTAAGATGCACCAAACAGCAGAATACCGTTTTGGTCGCCTAAAAGATTTTCATCAATTTTGTATAGATAATTTTAATGCACCAGAGGTATTGGTGTTACAGAATTCAAGTTTTAAGCATTTACAAATTTGCAATGCACGCCTAGTAAGCCCTTTGTTATTTGGCAAGCTATTGGAAAAACTAGAACATTTAAGTCAAGAGCCAACGGCATCAGAGTGGGTCGATCATCTGAGTTGTTTAAAGCTGATGTATTTACTGAGTTATAGAACTGGACTCCGATTAAATGAAGTTCGTTGTCTTAAAATACAAGATATTATTTGCCCAGAGTTACTTTATAAAGAAAAAGAAAATACAGCTTTTAATAATATCACGCTTCATATTCAGAACAATTCATATCGCCGTCTGAAAACGCAAAGTGCAAATCGTCAAATACCATTGAAAATTGCCTTGTCAGAACATGAGTTTTTAGTAGTACAACATTACATACAACATCGTTATGAACAATATTTGTTTAATCAGCAGGATGATCTACTTTTTAGTGTTAATCATCGTGTATTAACGGATCAATGTATCAGCAAAATTACAGTAGAGTTGTTTAACCAAATATTAGGTATGCATCATGGCTTTAGTTTTCATACGTTGCGCCACAGTGCTGCTAACTATCTAGCAATAACTTTGCTGGGCTCAAAAGAAATGATTAAAACATATACAGATTGTCCTTGGGTAAAAGCAAAAAAGATGCGTGATTTATTGTTTGGTGTTAAAGCACGTGCTCATGAAGAGATTATTCAACATAAATGGCAGGTGCTTGCCTCTTGGATGGGGCATAGCAGTATTGAACAAACGGCTTCAAATTATCTTCATGTTTTGGATTTATTAGCAGTCGATCGAATTTACAATTCGCCGTGTATCATTTCAAAAAAAGTCCTAGAACAGTGTTTTGGTCCAGTGAATTCAAGTACAGAGTACATAAACTTAAATCGTTATACTCAGCAGCAGAAATGGTTTAACTCTTATCAGCAAACACAGCCAGTTATGATTGCTGGTCGACAAGAAAAGAAGTTTAGTATCGAGAAGAGTACTCTGACGCCTTTTCAACGTTTGATAAGTTTAAGAGATGGCCGTTCAAGCGAAGATATTCAAGCACAAGAATGGATGCAGCGATGTCAATTTATGAGCACTAAATGGATGGACCCCAAAAATTTTAATTTAAAAACGAAATATGTTAGTAATAAAAATTTAGATGGGGGTTGGTTTGATGAGCTTTACAACAAAGCTAAGAAACTGAAACGTTCTGATGAAATAATTCCTCTCTTTGATTTGCATAACCAACATGATAAGGGGAAAGATATACCTAAAGAGTTGAACGTGGTCAATGCACTTAAGGTATTATTATTATTTGGAAAATTACGTAAAAACTTTCTACATTTTCAATGCATAAAGAAAGATGATGAGCAACAAATTGCTAATTTTATTGCTGGTATAGAGCCAATTATTGGAGATCACCTAAATTTAGACAAACAGAATTATCCAGTCAATCTGGAAGTGCTTGAGAGAACAGTTAAATTTAGTTTTCAAAGAGTTGTTGGCCATAATAAAAAAAATGTTACTCTACTGGTTATATTTAATTTAATGTTAAAAATCATGCAAGAAGATGAACTTTGGTTAAAATAGCCTAAGCAGTTTAAAAAGGGGAATTTAAAAGTTTTAGCATCACAGTTTGATTACTGGATTTTAAACAATAGTGTGAAGATTAGCGCTTTGGTAAATCGATGAGCTAAAGTGTTGTAGTCCAAACTCGATCTGACAGTTACCCATTTTTGAGCTGTTGATTAATTTATCAAAAAAAATCAAGCCACCCACGGGTGGTTTTTTGTTGCGACATTTCACCAGTAACTAACTTTCTTAATGTGAATCATGCTAAGGCAGCGAATGAAGGGAAGCCGTTAGTTGTATTGATGGCACCACAAGAGAAAGATCGTTCGAAGGCTCAAAACCGTTTGTACTGGATTGGCTTAATCAATGGGCTAAAAGTCAAGGTAAAGATAAAGATTACGAGCATCTGTTCTTTAAGAAAAACTTCTTAGCAAAAATCTATGATTGCGATGACGTTGGCCAATACAAGAAAACATTCAAGGCTGTAAGAGAGTTGAAAGATTCTAATCATCCTCTCTACCAAGATGTAGCAAGTGGCCTATGTGAGCTAATGAGCACTACAGACGCAAGTACAGTTCAATTAACCGAATACTTAAACGACATTCATGCTTTCTGTAATAAAAACGGGTGTTATTTGGAAACGCCTGATGATCTTAAGTAGGTGCTTGAATAGTTGCTGATTTCATATTATTAATGTCTCTCACTTTATAAAATGAGAAACTAACAAATGGTAATGAATAATATTGAATATGATGCGGTGGTTGAAAGTGCGAAAATCAAAGCGAAAAGCGATATAACAGTAGCGGTTTTAAATAATGCAGCAAGTACGGGTTTAGTTGCAATTAATGATGCAAGTAAAGAAAAGCTTATTAGAGTTTATCAAAAAACTGCATGATCAGATTGATGAATAATATGAACCGCCCTTAAAGCGGTTTTTTATTGCTAGTAGAATATTTAAGGTACCTTTTCTAATAGGCACATACTATTAAAGTGTTTTTTATTTATTTTTTAGATTGA
>NZ_AMJN01000019.1:0-9240 GCF_000302435.1 Acinetobacter sp. TG2027
GAAATATTTTAAGAATTTAGAGGGATTTGTTGTCCACGATACTGTCTAGGATCATTAAAATACTCTTTTAATATGGAAATAATTAATAGTGTACTGATTAAACCTAGAAATACTATAAGAACCCACAACATACAATCCAAAGAATATCAAACATTACTGATACAAAAATAATAATATTTTTTTGTCTATTAAGTAACTGAAATTTAGTTTTTTTTACAAGTTAAGTGTTTTATTAAGTTATAATTAAAAGTAAATTTTTCCCAACTAGTATAAAGTTTAAGAGTATAGGTTATTGAATTGTTTCTTATGCAAAAAAAAGTCAAGAATCTTTATTTAAGAAAAGGTGAACACTCATTTGTTCTGCAATCACAGTTCATTTTTAAAGCTAAGTAGCAAAAATGGACTAGTGAAGATATCCAAAAAATTATAGAAAAGACCTTATATCAAGATAAATATAGGGTATATGCAATTTTGAGAGAGTATTCTAGCCAGAATTACGGGTAAATTTGACTTGAAAAAGAGAAGGACTAAAGTCTTTTAGAAGGATATATCTTGGATCCTGAATAAGATTTTTACTATTAAAGGAGTAAAGTTTAGCCTCGATATAAGTTTAATCTATTATTTTTACAATAATATTGCATATATCAATACCTAATTTAACTTTAGTTCCTATCGCCAACCCTGTATGGTGTCCGTTCAGAAACACTCTATCGAGGCTAATATGTATAGTTTTTCTAGATCAATTAATTGAAACGAATCTCAAAGATGGGAATAAATACAGTAAATTATTGATTGGATATAAATTATTTTCTGATTTGATGAATGATCCTATATTTTATACAGAAGTGTCTAATTCAGCTCTGAGCGCTACGAAAAGAAAATATAAGCAACTAAAAATTAAAATCACCACACATCAATATCAGCTTCATTTTGAATAAATCAATAAAACGAAAGTTCTCAGCTCTCTCTTCGTATATGAGAAAGTCACAATTTATGGCCTTTCTCATATCTATTTAGCATAAAATCTCTTATGCGAATCTGGAAAGATTAAGTTATTTCGTAATATTTTATCCAATAAGCATTGTCGAAAATATCAGTGTAATAGCTTGACTTCTTACAATGTGAAAAATAGTCACAGCATAAATCTCTAATAATTTCAATTTCCTCTAGGCTATCAGCAGCATTGACTAAAAATATAAACTTGTCCAAGTTAACAAGTAATTTACTACTATTTTTCAAAGGTTTATTATTAGACATTGAATCCTATGTGTTTTCCTGTTGGAAGCTCTACATCAATACGAAGTTTTCCGCCCATTGCTTCGACATACTTTTTCATCGTTGAAATTTTAAGATCATGACCACGATTTTCGATTGCTGACAATGAAGGCTGTTTGATTCCAAGGGTTGCAGCCAATTCTTTTTGAGAAATCTCTAACTCTTCACGAATAAGGTGAAGCTGAGTTTCCAACAATAATTCATCCGCCATTTGTTGAATACGAGCTTGACTCTCTGGAGAGCGATTAGCCAATAATTCTTGTAGGGTCTTAGCCATTAGATTGATCTCCTAAAGTTGAAAGATGAATTTCGTATTGCTGATCGGCAATATCTAACATCTCTTTATAAAAACGCTTTTTACCACCTTTATCACCGATACACAGCACAATAGCTTGTCGTAAAGGATCAAACGCGAAAAAGGCTCTCAGTGATTTACCTCGATGCTGAACACGTAGGTCTTTCATATTGGTAAATTTGGAGTCATAGACGGTATCTACTAAAGGACGACCTAAACTTGGTCCCTGTTGCTGTAGAACGACCAACGCTGCGAGTACTTTCTCTTGTGTAGATTGATCTTGCTGTGCAAGCCATTCGTTAAACAGATCCGTTGTAATGACTGTCCACATATTACAACCATAATATAGATTACAATCTATATTTTATGCTTAATTGAATTATTATTCAAATGACAATAAAAAATCCCGACGTCATGTCGGGATTTTTCGGTGTGGAGCGCATAGGTAGGGCTGACTACCTAATGGTCATGGTGTCTGACTGATTATTCTTGTTTTAAGTCATTGAACATCCTGTTCATATAGATCGATCATAGGGACTTCACTGGTGCTTGGATACAAACAATTTCGTAAAATGCTGTAAGCCAAAGCGTACAAAAAATCATCAAAAATTATCCCAAAGCTTATCCGCAAGAAATGGGGATAAATTCAGAAATGGAAGCCTTAAGGAATCGGAAGGAAATTACGATTTGATCGCTTTTTAACCAATTTTATTGGCAAAATATATCAAAACTGCTCATAAAAAAGCCGACTTGTTTCCAAGTCAGCTTTTCGACATCGTCGAGCAAATTATTTATAGCATAAGTTTTTGATTTTTATATGTTTCAATTTGTTAATTTCGTATAACGCACATTATGTTAAATAGAATCAAAAAACCTCCAATAAAATCGTTATAGTATTATTATTTATTGAGTAGATAAGAGAATTAAATTAGTGAAATACTCAAATGAAAAAATAGTAAAAGCTCTCTTACTTTCTCCTTTACCACTACTTTTTTTCACAGCAGTCCTGTTTATCGTAATGAATCAGGAATACAGCCTATACTCGATTTTAGTGGTTCTTGTAGGGCACGGTCTTGTCTACTTGGCTTATTGTATTTTGACTGTACCTTTCAGCTTCATATTCTCAATTCTTTTAAATCGTTATAACAGTCTTAATTTATTAACTATCTGTATTGCCTCTATAATTATTGCTACTCCATTTTTTATTCTTTTTGGATGGAGTCACACAGGAGAAATTTCGAAAGAGTGGTGGAAGATGTATACAGATACATGGACTATCTTTATGGCTCTATTTCCTGGCTTATGTTATTGGCTATTTCTGATTAACCTAAAAGATAAGAAATCAAAGAATATTGAATAAACCATTGCATAGAGATTCTTAAATTTCCCTAAAATTAACATAATACACCTTATACGAAATTCAAAAAAAATAATATTATCTTTATGATAATTAAAGAAATTTAATACAATCTCCATTATATTAAATTCTCATTACATAGGCTAAGAACTGACTCAATAATAAAAAATGGGAGTTTTGTTGAACTCCCATTTTTGAGACTGCACATTAAACTTTTTCAAATAATTATGTAGCACTTTTTCTAGGTGTTTAGTCCCGGCATTTGATGGATCGGATCAATTTTAAAAAGTTCAGGTTCATCTGTCCACTGTTTGCAGATGAATTCGTAGGGAGTCAGGCCCCTGAGTGTTTTGAGTCTGCGGCCGAAGTTGTATGCAGCAATAAAATCAGCAAGGTGAATGCATAGCTGAGTGTGATCGTCGTAATGGAACCGTTTGACAGTAGCTTCTTTAATCGTTCGGTTCATCCTCTCGACCTGTCCATTGGTCCATGGATGCTTAACCTTGGTAAGACGATGTTCAATGCCACATTCAGTACAAACCCGATCAAAGATGTGCTCAGAGGCGTAGCGATCACAGGTGCGGTTCGTGAACTGGATGCCGTTATCTGTTAGCACCGTATGGATTCTATAGGGCACAGCCTTAACCAGATTGCGCATGAACTCCGCGGCTGCCATCTTACTGGCTTTAGTATGCAATTCAGTGAACGCAAACTTGGAAGTGCGATCAATGGCAACGAAGAGATAAAGCTTACCCTGTGCTGTTTGCATCTCAGCGATGTCGATATGAAAGTAACCAATGGGGTAGCTCTTGAAGCGCTTCCTGACAGGGCGATCACCTTGTACCTCAGGCAGTCGTGAAATACCATGCCGCTGTAAGCAGCGGTGTAACGACGAGCGTGTCAGATAAGGAATACTCGGCTGCAATGCATAAAGGCAATCGTCTAGCGGCAACAAAGTGCGTTTTCGAAAAGCAACAATTGCCGCCTCATCTTCAGGCGATAACACGCTTGAGCGAGGATTCTTTGGGCCGGTTGTAAGATCATCTACTGAAGTACGTTTCTTCCATTTTGCGACGGTCTTTTGATTGATGCCGTAACGCTTGGCTAGCGTTCTTAAGCTCTCTTGACTATTTTGTATTGCTCGACGCACTGCCTGTGTCGTTGTGGCGCTGCTGTGTAGAACTTGTCCCATAGTGCTTCCTTCCATTTATCTGAGAATATTGCACCATTAAAATCTGGGACTAAACACCTAGTATCTTTTATTAGATTTGAAGGTTGTAGGTTGAGCTGAGCAACTTATGCCGAGGGGCTGACATTTATCAGACAGAGTATCCATTTCAGCTTTCGGTGCTGTCTAGAAATAAAGGGAAAGTTGTTTCAGGCGAGGACATCACTTTTGCAAAGATGAATGAGAGGTGTCTCTGCCTGAATATTTGCTTTTCTAGAATTGAGTGTCTAGAAATCAAATGAGGTTTGTAGATAATACGTTTGTGGCGCACCTACATACATTCCACCGACTTGATCCGCTGAACGAGTGTAGTATTCACGGTCAAATAGGTTCTTCACACCGAAGCCCACTTTGAGACCATTGAGTTGTGTGTTGGAAAAATCATAGGATGCCCGAATACCCACTAAACCATAACCAGGAATGTTGCCATAGCGTCCAGTAGCATCATGGGTGCCCGATGCGGTTTGACCAGATTGACCGTAGAAATTAGTGTTTAGTGTCCATTGATCAATTTTATAGTCTATTCCAGCATTGCCGACCAATTGTGAATAAAAGTCGAGATCTTGTCCTTTGTTTTCCCCAGCAGATGCGGTTGCTTTGGTGTAAGTGGTATTGGCATATAGCGAAATACCGCTGAGTTCGTCACTGATTGCACCGAGATTATATTTAAATCCGAACTCGGCTCCTTTGTGTTCAGTGGCACCTAAATTTGAGTAAGTTTGAGTTGCATCATCTCGTTTTAATTCATCAGAAAAATCAATATAAAACAGGGTGAATTCTAGGGATAGATATGGGTCTAAATAGTGTGTACCAATTTCATAATTATTGGCTTTTTCAGGTTGCAAGCCTTGCATGGTCAGATAGGCACCTGACGCATTGGTATTAGCCATTTGGCTATATTGTAGTGGTGCAAAAGATTTACCGTAGTTTGCAAAAATATTCCACAAATCATTGGCTTTATACATGACTGAAAAGCTTGGTAATACTACATCATAGGATTTTTCAGCATGTACTCCGTTGAGTACCGATGCATCTTTATTTAATTTGTACATATTTTCGGTGGTTTTGATTTTCTCAAAACGAACACCAGGAATCAGAGACCATGCACCCACATCTGTGCGGTTGTCGATGAACAATGCATGTGCATCTGTTTTCCCGTCTGCTTTGGTCCAAGCATATTCATTTGTAGGGCCTGTGACCGTGTTATAGCTTGCACGATTAACCGCCTCTTCACTAGTTTCATGTAGATAGCGATAGCCCACAGAAACTTCATTTTCAGTAGTCCCAAGTTGGTACGCATGCGAATACCGTGGCTCGATTGCCGTCACTTTATAATTACGTGGCGCCGTTTGGTACAGTTTTGATCCACTACGTTCCATTCCTGCATCACGGAAGGTGTCAGTGTGATAGGCCAAAAGCTCAAAGGCATTGTCATCTTTTTTATAGCTGTATTTAACTGAACCGTCAGTACGATGCCCTTTCATATAATCATGATTGCGCAAGGACTGATATGGATTTTCAGCAAATTGAGCAGGGGTTAAACCTCCAGGCATATCTACATCTGCATCGTAGCGGTGTAGATTGGCTTCAATTTTTGCATATTCATCTATTGCATAAGCTGCTTTTAAGCGAATATCGTTGATGTCAGAGTCATCATTTTTATCGCGAAAACCCTCTCCATTAACGCCAGAATATAACAGCGCTAAGCCTAAACCGTTGTCTAAGGTTCCACCCACAAATAAGTTGGGGTTAAATTTTACATGACCGTTTTCTGCAATTTCTGTAGTGAGGTCTACCGTTCCAGCAAAGGTTTCAGGAATTGTACGCGAGTTAAAGTTAATAATCCCTCCTACATTTTGTGGCCCAAAGCGAACAGAGCCCGCGCCACGCACCACGTCGATACTTTCAGTATTGCCTAAACTAGTGGGTGCTAAGGAGAGTTGTGATTGACCATAAGGGGCAAACGAAAGTGGAACACCGTCCACGAGTACCTGTGAGCGTGGTGAAAACCGTGACGTTAAACCACGGACACCGATGCTTAACGATGCATCACTCCCTGCTGTTCCTGCATTTTCAGGAGTTTGAATACCAGGCACAGTGCGTAAAGCCTCTTTGACAGAAGTTACGCCTCGGTTAATCAACTCATCACGCTGAATGACTGTACGCGCTCCAGCATGATTTAGTACTTTCTGTGCATTGGCTTCATCTAACCAGTTGCCTTCGGCTTGCACAGTTATCGTGTTAAGCGTCACAGTAGGGTATGTATCGGCTGCATAAAGTATGGAGGGAAATAAGCAGAGGGTGAGGACTGATTTTTTGAAATGAGGGAGTAACACAAGAGATCCTTAAAATGATGTATAGGTTAAATGTGAAGAAAATACGGAGAATTTGTAAGTTTGTGAAATGATAAGCTGACTAGCGAGATCTGTAAATGATAATCGTTTGCTTTTTATTCAAGTGTTATATAAAAATTATTAGAATAAAGGGAATAGTGAAAGCACTTAAAAGTGAGCCGGCAATCTATACAAAATTCTTTTCTGAAAGTGTTCTGCAATATCAAACAGGCTGACAGTTTTCTAGAATATGAATACAGAAAGATAGATAAAAACGGTGGCTAACATTTGAGTAAAAATTGAACTTATTGCTGAGTTTAGCCTAAAAAACCAATGGCTTTCACTGGGAGGCCATTGGTTTTAGTGTATGTTGAATTTTGCTTAATCTGACATTAGTTTTACATTACAGATTGTTGGTCAAGTCCGCCTGAGTGTTATCAGATTTATCTTGAGCATGCTTTCCCCAGTTAAACTTCTGTGCACAGATGCCTAATCCAACAATAAACAATGCAAGTAAACTGGTATAGGTTACTTCTTTGAAATAAGTGCCTTCAACCAACATGGTAATAAGTGCGCCAATAATAAAGAAGATTGCAAGATACGTAAAATATTATATATTTCAATATGCTGATTCCATTCGGGAAAAATATCATTTGGGTATAGCTTTAGTGATTTAAGAGTTTGAAGAAACTGAGAGTCTATTTTTAACTTTTCTGGATGATCAACTATGTCATCAAATAATGCAGATGATCTATGAGTTAAAAATTTACCTGTAACAGAGGAGTGGTACGCCTTAGCATTAATTTTAAAGGCTTCATTACTATCATTTTTAACTATTTTTTTAAAATTTTTCGGTAAACCGTACATCATTTTATGATGATATGAACTTATATGACTCGTTATCACAAAAGATTCAAGAGATGAAATTTCTTCTAAAGAGGAATAAGAGTTTTGCATTAAAGGCCTAAGCTAAAAAATCAGAATTATGAAATTTCTCTAAAATTAACATAATACACGTTATACGAAATTTTAAAAATGACATTATCTTTATGATAATTAAAGAAATTTAATGTAATTGCTATTATATTAAATTCTCATTACATCGACTAAGAACTGACTCAATAATAAAAAATGGGAGTTTTGTTGAACTCCCATTTTTGAGACTGTACATTAAATTTTTTCAAATAATTATGTAGCAGTTTTTCTAGTCAAATTATCTTTTTCAATACCTAATAAAGATATTATTTCTGTGCTTCATATGCCTCTAAAGCTCGTAAAGCAAATGTATATGCAGCTCCTGCATTCAAATGAATTGCTGTAGCTAAAGCACCAGCTACTTCGCTTTCTGTTGCACCAGCTTTCATTGCTGCTTCTGCATGCACTGAAATACAGCTTTCACAACGCGTAGTGATTGCCACTGCTATAGATATTAATTCACGTGTTTTGATATCTAATGCCTCGGCAGCAGCAGCATCATTAAGTGCTAAATAAGCTTGAAGCATTTTAGGGTGAGTTTTTCCTAAAGATCCAAATGATTTTTTGACATGTGCTGTATGTTCTGGCCAATCTAGGAACATTTTAAAAATACCTTTGATTAAATACAGATTTAATATTAGTTGAATTGGAGATAAAATTTCTTAAATTTTGTGTAAACAACGTAATTTTAATCTTATTGCAAAATCAACACTTACTTGAACACCCATTCTCATCCAAGTTGGACACTTTATAATTATTCTAAAATTAACATAATACACCTTATACGAAATGCGTTATAATTATCTTTAGAAATCAATGCTGTAGTTTCTAGTTGATAGCCCATCTTCCCCAAGGTGGGTTTTTTTATGATTTTTCACGTTCCACGCCTATTCTTTGACCAATGTTTCACGACTTTGTTCATATTAGTTAAACAATCGTGGTTAATCATAGGGTCTAAAAAAACGGCTCCAAAAGCCCCTTTTCTCCGGTTCCTGTTCAACGTGCTCCGGCACTGGAATCCGCTTATTTTCTGTCTGCTCCGGAGTAGTCAATCCGTCATCTTTCGGCTCAAGTTCTGACCGAGGATATGTTGCTATATCCGGGTCTGGTTTCTGATCGGTAAACGTAGTCATATTGGATTGTGGAGGCTTCATTTCAATGAGGGTCAGCAGTGTATCTATGCGAGCGTTTGCCTTGGCTTCACGATCTTCGGCTTTTTCTAACTGCTTTTTTAAAAAATCGATTTGGCTTTTGAGTTCTACAACTGTTTTATCTGTGTATTCAGGTGTATTTTGATTTTGTATTGAAGAATACAATATGTGTATTCTTCAATACACTCAAGCTTTAAAGCCTAGGTTCTTTAGATGGGGTAAGAAGTGCTTTTGTTGTATTGGATCTCTCAGCATTTCTTTGATTTTTGCTGCTAGGCTATCATAGCTCTCATTACCATTTGCTAAGTTTGAAAATTCAGGTAGTCGTGAAAGCTGATTGCCAAACATATTGAGCTGAGCCATTAAAGAATGACCGGACGCATGACGGTCAGGTTGTTGTATGCACGTCAAATAGCCGCTTTACGAAGCAGTGCTTCTCATCGGATGGCTTTGAAATCAAGTGCTGGAATAGCGAGAAAGTACGGGTAACTTTCTCTTTTTCAAGAAGAATGTACGATCAAGTCTGAACTAATACAAATAAGCCCAAGTGAACAATCAAATCAGCCACGGCTGGGACTGTTCTAAATTTTGTGTAAGTACTTAATTTTCATTTATCCTTCAGAGGA
>NZ_AMJN01000020.1:0-10407 GCF_000302435.1 Acinetobacter sp. TG2027
GTTTTTTGATCAATTTTATTGGCTAAAAGTTACAGATTTGCTTAATAAAAATCCGACTTGTTTCCAAGTCGGCTTTTTAGGTTTTGCGCCCCAATTTTTTATAGCATAACTTTTTGAAATATAAAACTATTTTTAGATGCGTTTCGTATAAGCTCTATTATGTTAAATAGCTCCTTAATCAGGAGCTATTTTTTTGAAGTTTCACATAATCGATATCATATTAAACGAGGAAAAAATATATATTTTTAAAGAATTAGAGGTATATTCCTTGATTAATTTTAATTGTTGGAATTTTTATGGAATTCGCTTACAGCAAAGTTTTTAGTACGGTATTCCTATTCTTTGTCACAGCTTTAATGGAAATATTAGGTTGTTATTTTCCTTATCTAATTTTGAATCAAAATAAATCCCAATGGTTATGGATTCCAACAGCTTTAGCATTAGCAGCATTTGTTTGGTTATTAACTTTACACCCTGCTGCTTCAGGACGTATTTATGCTGCTTATGGTGGTATCTACATTATGTCTGCACTGCTATGGTTGAAATTTGTAGATGGTGTAGCTTTAACTAAATTTGATTTGCTTGGTGGACTAATTGTAGCTATAGGAGCATTAACGATTATTCTACAACCACAAGGGCTAATTCGATAGTTTCCTATTTTTAGAATTCCTAAAATTAACATAATACACCTTATACGAAATGCGTTATAATTATCCTTATGATTCAACGCTGTAGTTTCTTTTTTGCCCAACCTCCCCCAAGGTGGGCTTTTTTTTATGATTTTTCACGTTCCACGCCTATTATTTAAGTAATGTTTCACGACTTTGTTCATATCAGTTAAACAATCGTGGTTAATCATAGGGTCTAAAAAAACGGCTCCAAAAGCCTCTTTTTTCCGGTTCCTGTTCAATGTACTCCGGTACTGGAATCCGCTTATTTTCCGGCTGCTTCGGAGTAGTCAATCCGTCATCTTTCGGCTGAGTTTGGATCTCAGTTTGTACAGGAGCTTCTTTTTGTTGAGTAGTCAATCCATCATAGTTCGACTCACTTTTTGAGCTAGTGTCTGTTGCTGTATCTGATTTTGGATCAATAGACCTAGTTGTATAGGCTCTTGGAGCTTCTAATAATCGTTGTATCGCTTCAATTTGTTCATCCTTAACGTGTAATTGATCATTCTTGGCTTTTAATTCATCACGTTGAAACTGCTCACGCTCATGCGCCTGTTCAAGCTGTTTTTGAAGCATATAAACCTGCTGTTCTAGAAGGTGAACTTCTGACAACTTTCGTGTTTCGGTTGTCTGTGAACTGTTCACATTTCTAGACGGTTCACCAAAAACTCGAATAGCTTCGGAAAGATCAATTTTACCATCACTATTCTTACTTAAATTACCTTTATTAACTTGCTTATAAATGGCTTGACGAGTCATTCCATACAGGTTTGAAAGCTCAATAACAGATAGTGATTTCATCTTGTAATTCTGGTTGTCTATTATGTGAACCAAGATACATCAACAAACAGTCAACCGCTACATACACAGTCGATCTTTTATGCCTTAAAGCCTAAATTTTTAAGATGAGGAATAAGTTGTTTTTGTTGCATTGGATCTCGCAGCATATCTTTAATTCTGATAGCTAAGTCGTCATAACTTTCACCTTGTTGTGCTAGGTGAGATACTTCATGTAAGCGTGAAAGCTGATTACCAAACATATTAATTTGTGAATCTGTCAATTTATAAAAATTATTCTGTTCAGATTTATGCTCAATACTTTTTGATTTTTCTTTAAACGTGAATTGAATGTGTGTGACTTTTCGGCCTGTCTTTATTTGCTCGTAAGATACATTTAAAGGGCTATGTTCATTGATTTGATCTACAGCTGTATCAATAACCCATCTTTTTAAATCAGCAGATAATGGATATCTTTTTCCTAACTCCAACATACCTCTTAGAGATTCGATGGAAATCTCCCGTTTTCCTATTGAACGGTATTGGCTTAATAACTCATAAATACGAATAGCATAGGCGCTACTCATACCAGCAATGTCAGATAATGAATACTTAGTGAATTCACGACTTAGATTAGAAATGAAAGGCAAAATTTCTTTAGAAAACCTAATTCCTACAACGCTTTTACTTTCTAAAAATCGTATGGATTGAATCCATCTCATTTTGATTGATTCATCATCAATAGCTAAATTAATTGATCTGTCATATAAGCGGTTTACACCATCTTTTAGATCTCTATAGGCTGTTTTTTCATGAACCCCAAGTTTTTTTAAGTCATCAATAGTTACGCGATAAATTTCATCATCTGTGATGTCTTCAGCCCGACTAATTTTACTAATAGCCGCTAACACAATACGCTGTTCTGTTGAGCTGAGTTGATATGAAGCCTCAATAACTTGATTTGATTTAACTACTAGTTCTTTTTTAGATGGACTCATCACTTTTATTTCAAAAACCTAACTATGAGCACTATAATTCTCTCATAGTTAGTAGTCAATCCCTCATATTTAAGTAGTCAATCCCTCATAGTTAGTAGTCAATCCCTCATAGTTAGTAGTCAATCCCTCATATTTAAGAGATGAAAGCCTTGTCTTTAAAGGCTTTCAGCCTGCCTAAAAGATTTAAAAGATTTAAAATATAATTAAAAAGGGCTTATTAAAAATTGCCCTTGGTTTTCGCTACGCTCAAACTCTATTGAATCTCGCTTTCGCTCGATTCGAGGGGCAATTTTTTAGCTAATAACTTTGTGAATTGAAAAAAAGCAAAAGCAACTCGGAATTCGCTTCGCTCATAAAGCTTTTTTACTCGCTACGCTCGATCTAGGCTCAATTTTCAGCATGTGATTTACGCTTATTTAGGCTTCACAGCCTAAAAAGCTGTTTTTCAGAGAGTCGAAACGCGAATTTTGGTAATGTCGTTCGTAGACACTCACTTTGTAAAATTCGCTTGAACTTGAGAAGAACAAAGCGAACGGAGTGTGAGCGACTAAGAAAAATCAAAATCCCAAGACATATTCCATCTGTTTACAAGCTCCCATTTTCAATTTTTTCGGGAGTAGCAGAGCCAGCCCGAAGGGTGGCGACTTCATTGTTTTTTTGATACGCGTGAACTGTCGAACTTTTCCCAAGCGTCACTACATATAAGTAGTGACGCTTGAGGAAAATGAAGCTATATATAACTTAAATAGTAATATTGTAAGTTTTTGCCACGTGACAGAAAAAAATAGATGATATATTAATCAAACTTTCTTTTGTTTTTTCATAACTTTTCTTCGCTGACTTTTTTAAATTTTTCAGCTTAAACATAAAATTTTTAAAGGAGATCAACTACTTTCTAACGATTCACATCTATATATGCTGAAATTGTTTTTTTATAAAGTATTCAATATGTTAGTTCTAAAGAGTTTCGATTTTTTATAACTATTTTCTGTTTTTTTCAGCACTGTTTTTTAGCAAATGCGGATAAAACACTAACTTAACACTAAGCTTAAAAGCGGATCTCTATATGTTAATTTCTAAATTTTTTGGAAAAACGAAGAAATCAAATTTCATTCAAATTCTTGATTCATTGCGTATTAAAGATGGAATTGTCTTTATTCGAGTTTCTGGATTTACGCATACATTTGAAGCAAAAAATTGTAGATTTTCTGATGAAAATTCATACTTTGATATTGAAAATGCACAAACTGTAATCAGTCCGATTTCAATTGATTCATCAGATGTAATTTATTTTACTTACACAAAAAAAATGGATGGTAGAAAGGATTATGTAAGTACGCGATTCACTCTTAATAACTCAAAGAATTATAAAAAATCAAATGAATCATTTGTCTCTGAATTTTATAAAGTCAACAATCAATGACGTTGAAAAATGAGCTAGATGAGCTTTGCAAAAAATTTCGTACTGGGTCGCATGCGACCCAAGCTAACCGTCGTGCGATGCTGCATTTGTTCAGCGATCAGCTTGCATCCATTGGCTTTAATACTTATACGATGCGTGCAACTGATATAAAAGGCAAACATATTAATAGGTTAATAGAATTTTGGCGTAGAGAAGGATTGAGCGCAGGTACTATAAAAAATCGTATGTCTGTGCTTCGATTTTGGGCTGAAAAAGTTGGAAATCCGGGCGCAATTAAAGATAACAATACTTATAAACTCGAAAAGCGTGTTTACGTCACGAATGAAAATAAATCTGTATCGTTGAAAGAGCTCGATTTATCACAAATTGATCAAAATATTGCACAGTCTTTACGTTTACAAGACGCTTTCGGTCTCAGACGCGAAGAAAGCATGAAGTTTCAGCCTGTTTTTGCCCTCGACGGTCAAAAAATTGATAGTGCTAAATACATCCGAATCAAAGGCAGTTGGGCAAAAGGTGGTAGACCACGCACAATCCCGATAACGAATGAAAAACAGCGCAATGAGCTCAGAAACGCATACGCGCGAGCGGTTGAAAATGGGGGATCTTTGATTCCGAAAGAAAAGTCGTATGTTTCTCATATGTCTTTTTTTGAAAAAGTCACGAGCGCACTCGGGGTTGGCCAAACGCACGGCTTGCGCCATGGCTACGCGCAAGACCGCTATTTTGAGCTCATGGGATTTCAATGCCCCGCTGTTGGTGGTGTTAGAGAGCTAACGGCAGAAGAAAAGGAAAAAGACGCGGTTGTACGTCTGCAAATCAGTGAAGAGCTCGGGCATTCACGCATAAATATTACATCTGTTTATCTCGGAAGTTGGAGCAAAAAATAATGGGTGTCGCATCAGATATTCGCGAAAAACTTCCACTATGTGGTCGCTGCGTGAATTGTAAATTATTAATTTGGAATGAAAAATCTGAACTAAAAACAAGTCAAACATTAATTAAATTCAAAAGTTTAGAGTCATCTTATTTTTATACAGTACGTTGTTCTTGGCTGAAAAGCCCTGTTTCTGAACCCCAGTTTTTAGAGGTTTGCGAAGGAAGGCAGGAATCTAAATGACATTTAAAATTTTGCTGATTTTACTCTTTTTCGTTGGTATAGGTCTTTTCGCTGCGGCATATTTTGTGACGAATTTTATTATTTCTGAAATGATTGGAAAGGTAAAACAAGATCATTTAGAGGATGTTAAAAGAACGGCTGCTAAGTACTCATTAATTCCATTAATAATTTTATTTGCTGGTTTTTCATATTTCTTAAGAGTCAAATTTACTCTTCAAGACTCTGAATTTTTTATAATTTCTGGTATTGCCGCTATATTATTTTTTCTTGCTTTCTTTTTTGGTGCTCAATTTATTGCTCCCAAAAATATTGAGTATGAGCGAAAAACGATTGAAAAAAAGCAGTCCGCTGAAGGGCTTGGAACGCTTTTAAATGAAGTTGAACTAACTGAGGATGTGGGAACACCTTTAATTTCTTATATTTTGGATGATCAGTTTAAAGAACCTGTCAGAAAAGCACTAAGAGTCACGAATGAAGATCGTGGGATTGTTGCAGGTGTACCCGGTGCAGGTAAAACAGCTTATTTAGTCCTGCAATTGATTGACTGGATGGAGTCGGGACAAAGTTTTGTTGCAACAGATATTAAGCCTGAAATCTGGGCCATTTTGAAATATAACAATATTTTCGAGAAGTTTGGATATAAAGATTGGGTTTTTAATCCAACCGATATCAATGCGGATCATTACAATTTATTTTCAGAAGTGCATGATTCAGCAGAATTTAATGAAGTGCTTAATATCATTATTCCTGATACGGATTCAGCAGATGCAAAAGTCTTTAATGATAATGCCAGACGGCTTTTAAAAGCGGTCCTCATTGAATTGGGACCTCAAGCCTCCTTGCCGAATGCGCAACGTTTTATTAATTCAATGGACGATAATGCAGAGCTGTTAAAGACTTTGCGACAGTCTGATAATGAAACTGTGTCGAACATTGCGAAAGAGATTACGCGTATAGCAAAAGGCGATAATTTGTTTGCATCGATCATGACCGCAGTGTCTAAGGCCTTTGATTTTCTTGATGATGAACGTATTAGAAAATCAATTTCAGACAATGCAGAGGGCTTTTATTTAAAAGACGTTTTGATGCAACCTAAACAAGCGGTTTTCTTGCAGTTTGATCAACAGTATAAGAGTTCAACGGCTACCCTCTTCGGTGCAACAGTGGCGCATATCATGCGTATTTTGCAAGCGAATCAAGACCGTGGCGCGGTGTTTCTCGCACTTGATGAAATTATCAATTGTGCACCCATTCCAAAGTTCACTGATTTGCTCAATACGATCCGTTCTGCAAATATGCCTACGTTCCTATATTTGCAAAGTTTTGAGGGCTTAAATCGCTTGTATGGTGCAAATGCGGACAGGTTATTCTTAGGTTCGAGCAATTACAAGGTTTTGTTCAGAATTGATGATATTGCTACTGCTAAGGAATTTATTCAGTTGATCGGGAAAACAGAAGCGACTTATTTCAGCTATGACAAGAAAAAAGGGCAAGGTGTGAGTAATCATGATATTCAGACTCACAACACGTCATCGGGCGATTCACAAAGTTTCGGGCTTCTAGACATTATTGAGCCTGAGGAGCTGATTCAATTACCTGAACACACTGCTGTTGTTATGTATAAAGGGACGTTTGGCACTTTGAACATGCCGAAGTATTGGGAGTTGTTTGATATGCCGATACGGATTAAAAAAGCCAGTCCGACTGATTACATGAACTATGAAAAAACGGCTATATAGCCGTTTTTCTTTGTCTGATAGGCTCTAACGGTTGCATTTCGTAGAAGAGATTTTATGTTAAGTGAACGAGTTTCATCTAAGCGACATCTAGTGTCGTTTTAGGCTTTTTATTTACCAAAAACCACAATATATTGTGGTTAATAAAGTCTAAACACGGAAAACTATGGAAAAACAGCTCTCAGTTTCACTAAAAGGATTTAATGATGAAAACTTAGCAAGATCTGTCGGAGATTCCCTTTTGTCATGCTTTAATCAATTGAATAAATTAATTGATATAAGTCGATTAGAATTAATCAGTGTTGGTTATTCTGATGATGATTATATTTCGCTTTTATCAGAGTTTCGAAAGGGATTAAACAGAACCAATGACTCAACCGCTGTTGGTGCTGGGATGACAGTGGTATCTAATCCGACTGATTTAAGGTTTAGAATTTTTTTTAGTGGCGTTGGAATCTGTGGATTAATAAAAAAATATTACGATAATGATGAAAGCCTTATAGATGGAGCTCTTCACACGATTGCTCATGAATTTATACATGTTTATGTGGGCACTGAACTTTATACAAATTATTCAGAGTTATTAACTACAGTAACTCCCCAAAATATGCACCAAGAATTGAAGTGGAAAACGATATTATCCTGCTGGGACGAATATAGAGTTTGTTCTCTGTGTGCAACGTTTGGAGAAGATCCTACTGAAAACTATGAAAGTATTCTAAAGAACACTTTACACTCTTTTGAAGAAAATGTTGCTCAAGCGAAAATCGATAGGTCTGATTGGGGAATATTACTTACTAGAGTTTATTCTGAGATACATAGTCTACTTAAATATTCATCCTATTATTTGGGAACGTGTATTGGTTTCGAAATCGATTATACCGATACAGACTTGTACAAGGATGTAATCACTAAATCATGGTTCTGTGAATATTTTGATAGATTAGCCAATGTCTTGATGGATATAGAGCATAGCTTTGATGAACAGAATTATGATTTAGATTTTTTTTCTAATATATCTGACATATTAGTAGATATAGCATTGAAATATAAAGTTTTTGCACAAGAGAAAGGTGATGATGTTTGGGTGCAATTACTATCTTAATTTTTAAGAGAAACTAACAAGGGGGAGATTTTCCCCTCTCTTTTAAGCTGTTAGTTTTTTAGGTTCAAAAATATGATTAGAATTAAAGAAATCAAAAATTACATTTTTTACTACGGGAACAGAAACGCCATTGCCCATTTGCTTATAAACTGCCTGATCATTAATTAATTGATACGTGTCGGGATAGCCCTGTATTCTTGCACATTCTCGAGGCGTTATTCTTCTTAACGAACCCTGATGATAAATCCCTAAACGGTTGCTATCAGAGGCTGTTAGAGTAATGCTAATACTATTAGGGTCTAAAAATTTAAAAACTTCAAAAGACATATTTCCACACACAGGCTTATACCCTTCAGTGGTAATTTGTAGATAACCCTTTTTTATTAAAGAATTCGTCACTTGTTCGAATTTCTCAGCATTATAAAAAGTCAAAATCTGATCTTTAGTTAATGACTTACCATCTTTATGGGTACCGAAAATCTTTTTTCTTCTATTCGAAATCAACGAATTCATAAAGTCTATTTCATCTTCACTACACTTACCTTTTAGGTCTAGCTCCCATGAATGTATTGCATTTCCCCCTCTATAGTCAGTTAATCTATAGCCATGGATTTTGTTTAAATCACCATGTAAGGCCTTGGAAATTTTATGGGTAAAGTCTTTGGAGCATAGATACTTTGCATCAACATTATCTTCAAGGATGTCTTTTATTAATGTGATGTGGTTGTTTGAGGAAAAAAGATCCGTTTGTATATCATCTTTAAATTTATGAGAATCACTAGATCCACTATCTGATGATAAGGTCAGGCTCACCTTTTGATCTAATATTCCAACAATGTAAATGCGGACGCGGTTTTGTGGTACGCCGAAATGACTACTATTCAACAATACATAATTGATGCCGTAGCCCAAATCATCAAGGGTTTGCTTTATTGTCTCGAAAGTTTTCCCTTTGTCGTGTGTGACTAAGCCTCTTACATTCTCAAGAAGGAAAAATTTAGGTTTAGATTCTTTCAGAATCCTAGCAACCTCAAAAAATAGAGTCCCTCTAGTATCCTCAAATCCCTTTTGTTTCCCTGCATAAGAGAAAGCTTGGCATGGAAAACCAGCCAACAACATATCGAAGTAAGGAAGGTTTGATACAGACTTTACATCGCGATAAGGGTCTTCATTAAAGTTGAGTCTATAGCTCTCACAGGCTTTTTTATCTGTTTCAGCACTCATAATACATTTGGATTGAATGCCAAATTCAGCCAATGCTTGCTCTAGGCCTAAACGAAGACCGCCAGTACCGCAAAATAAATCAATAAAATTAAACAAGTGTATTTCGAATCCACGAGGAAAGTTGGAGTAGGTCAGATTGACTACAGTTCACAGTACAATCGCTATAGCTACATATTATACCAATGGCACTTCTACGTTCAAAATTACCTGCTCCATCGATGATATATCCCACATGATGACCTTCTGAATGCATCATATTTAGCCGCCTTTGAGCTGATACAGCTTTTCGCTCAATAACGCTATTCGTTGTTACCTGAAACGAGATTTCAATACCTATTGCAGAGTCTATGCCTTTTTTATTTACGACTATGTCAAAATTTAAGTATTTTTCTTCTTGGTCTTTTAAAGCAATTTTTCCATTACTTTTTACATCAAAATCATTACCTAACTTTTCCTGTAATTGTTTTTGAATAAGTTTTTGTAAAAGTTGACCATTTGAATTCGATTTTGCGCCACTGGTGATTTTACTGACAAATATATAGCGTTGTTTTAGATAAGAATCTAAGGCATCTGCGTTACTCATTTTTCCAGCTATATCGCATTCTAAAAAAACATCATTACCTGAAAAAGCACCATAGATAAAAATCATGATGATGTCTTCATACAGATCATTTAGAGCATGATCTTTTGAAAAAGAGTCACCATCAATTTTAAGCTTATTGTTGCTAAGGCCTTTGAATGTTTGATTTTTAAATAAATAAATTTTTTCCAGACCATTTAATTCGTACTTGAAATAGAGCTTTCCATTGTCGTTTCTAAAAAAAATGTCTTCGTATGTATTGGATAATCTTTTTAATAATTCTCCACCGAAGTCTGTCAAGATTGATAAGTGTTTAACGAAAACATTAGCTGGAAAATTCGATGCTCTAATCACATCGAAAATTGATTTTGGCTCATTAGGATCAGATAATTTAAGAATGCTTATAAAGCGATCATGTGTAGCTAATAATTTAGGAATAATACTAATCTGTTGTGCTAACTCTTGTATTTCTATAGGCCACCATTTGATTGCAGTTTTTTCAAGTTGATGGATATCTTTGTTTAACATAAATAAAATTCTAGTAAAAATAATGTTCTATGCATAATTATAACGAAATTAAGAGAAAAATGGCTTTAACCTAATTCATGTCAACCTGAGTGTACATAATTGCTTAAAGCTTACCCCAAGGTTTATCCGCAGAAATTGGGGATTATTCCTGAATTGAGGCCCTTGAGAAATCAGGAAAAAATGCCAAAATGAATGTTTTTTGATCAATTTTATTGGCTAAAAGTTACAGATTTGCTTAATAAAAATCC
>NZ_AMJN01000021.1:0-1465 GCF_000302435.1 Acinetobacter sp. TG2027
CTGAACTGCACCCCATAAGTTAGACTTTTAAAACTTATGAGGTGTGCTCTATGCCAATTCCGAAGCATTCAAAAGAGTTAAAATTAAAAGTCATTCAAGCTTATTTAGAGGGAAGTAAAGGATATAAAATCCTTTCACAAGAATTTAATGTAGATCTCCAAACCATCCGCTTATGGATTGAAAACTATAAGGCACAAGGTGAAGATGGCCTGAATGTTAAAACTAAAAAAACCTACTACTCTTCCGAATTTAAAATCAAGGCTGTACAAATGCTTCTTGATAAGATACCGGTAAGAGAAGTTAGAAGACGGTTAAATCTGAGCGGGACGTCAATTTTAAGAAGGTGGCTAGCTCAGTATCATAAAGAAGGGATTGCTGGGTTTAATACCACGAGGATTTATACCAATATGCTTAAACAAGATAAAACTAAAATAACCAAGTCTGTAAAAGATGACAAAGATAAATCTCAGCAGGAGCTCATTGATGAAGTGACCGCTTTACGTGCAGAGGTTGCCTTTTTAAAAAAGCTAAAAGCCTTAAAACTGAAGCAACGTACTTAAATTCAATTTCTACTGCAGACAGCGTTCAAGTTATTTCGGAATTAAGGCAAACTTATCCATTAAAGCTACTACTTAATATTGCCAAGATCGCTCGTAGTACTTATTTCTATCACATGAGAGCTTTACGCTCCAATGATAAATATACTGAGTTAAAACAGCAGATCAAGTCCATATATCACAAGCATAAGGGATGCTATGGCTATCGTAGAATTACTCTTGCTCTGAAAAGTACAGGAATAATAATCAACCATAAATGTGTATATCGTCTTATGAAAACTATGGGACTTAAATCACGTATCAGAGCACTAAAATATCGCTCATATAAAAGTGGTTGTGTCGGGATGGTGGCCGATAACATTATGCAACGGCAATTTAAAGCGAACCGCCCCAACCAGAAATGGGCAACTGATGTGACGGAATTTAATGTTAACGGTGAAAAACTTTATCTATCACCAATTATAGATTTATTTAATGGGGAAATTATTACCTTCCGGATCCAACGTAAACTCAATTATGAGTTAGTGAAAGATATGCTCATTCATGCTTTAGCTAAACTTAAGCGACATGAGAAACCAATTCTCCATTCAGATCAAGGATGGCAATATCAAATGGCTCATTATCAACAGCAATTAAAGCAACATGGTTTAATTCAAAGTATGTCTCGTAAAGGAAATTGCTTAGATAATGCTGTAATAGAAAGCTTCTTTGGAATATTAAAATCGGAGTGCTTTCATGGTGAAAAATTTCAATCAACTGATGAGTTAGAGAAAACTATACGAGAGTACATTCATTATTATAATCATGAGAGAATCAAGGTGAAGCTACAAGGTTTATCCCCTGTACAATATAGAAACCAGTTTTTAAAAACTGCTTAACTAACTGTCCAACTTTATGGGGTCAGATCA
>NZ_AMJN01000022.1:0-90835 GCF_000302435.1 Acinetobacter sp. TG2027
GCAACCCTTTTTTTAAATCAATATCATCAACTGGATACTTTTTAAGCTTTTTAGCATTTTATCTATATTATTTGATCAATTTTACATTGATAATAGGTTATCAATTTTGTATTAAAACATATCTCCACCCAACTGCACATTTAAGTATTAGCCTGGCTGGCGGTTAAGGAATTATATGAATTATTCTAATTTAATTTTACTAAGCGTATTATCTGTAGGTGTTTGTACCTCTCTATATGCTCAAGAAAATACTATAAGTGAATCTTCTGATGCTAGCTCACTAGAAGAAACAGCACCGACTCATACGCGCTCACAAATTATTAAAGATTTAAAAAATATTAAAGTTAAAGATTTAAAAATTAATGCGAATGCAGCACAACCAGATCCTGTAAAAGACCCATTACAATCATTAAATCGTCCAATTTACTCATTTAACGACATGTTGGATCGAAATTTTTTACGCCCAGTTGCTGTGCAATATAGAGAAAAGACTCCAGAAGATGTCCGTGGTTCTTATCGTCAGTTCCGTAAAAATCTTGGAGAACCTTGGAATGCTGTTAACCAGCTTATTCAAGGTCGCCCTGGTCGTGCGGCAAAAACCCTAGGTCGCTTTACAATTAATACGTTAACCACTCTTGGTTTAGCTGACCCTGCCAGCCGTTTAGGTTTACCGACTGAAGAAGAGAATTTTGGTGTAACTCTCGGTTACTATGGTGTTCCTTCTGGCCCATTCCTGATGTTGCCTTTTTTCGGTCCAAGTACCTTACGTGATGGTTTTGGTTTAGCAGTAGACGCCCAAGCACGCCCACAGAAATATGTTATGGATGATCAAGATGGTCTTTATTGGTCAAGTAATATGTTACAAGCGGTTGATACACGCGCTCAATATCTGGATCTAGATCAGACCTTACAGGGGGATCAATACGCCATGATTCGGGATTTATATCTGCAACGTAAAGCATTCCAAATTGCAGAGAAAAAGGGCGACTCAGCTGATGTATCTTTCATTGATGATGACTCAGAAGATACACCAGATGAGAATCAAAACCCTTAAAAGATGAAATTAAGGTATTGCTTGGATTAAGAGTTGGGCAATACCTTGATTTTGATCATACATACTCTATGATGAATAAAGTGATCATATAAAAGGACTACCATCTCTTCTATGTATTTTATTAAACCGACACGCTCTATTCCTTATTTAGAGCAAGCTTTGGATAAGTTGCCAGGCTTACAAGTCATTAACATAGATGATTTAGATTTATATGATCCAACTATCATTGCAATAGCAGATGTACAAGATTTCCTGACATATAAATGGAATTTACCCACCATTGTCATTGCTTTTGAACATGAAGGCAGCGCTTTAGCTCAAGCTTGGGAAGCGGGTGCTCTTGCAGGTTGGGTATGGAATCAACTACCTAACGATTTAAATAAAGCATTATCAAGAATCGATGCCCAATATAAACGTAACCAAGATAGCCGCGATTTACCTTCGGCTGCTGAACTACAAAAAAGACTATTACCTAATCCAATTGATTTATTAAATTATCAAGTCGAAACTTTCTTTCAGCCTTCAGCTTATCTTTCTGGTGATTGGTATGACTACTGGAAATTAAATGATAAGGAAGTTTTATTTTATCTTGCCGATGTTTCAGGACATGGTGTAACCAGTAGTTTATTAACATCATGGATGGCAGCTTTTCATGGCCGTTCTAAAACCCCAAGACAATTAATAAAAAAATTAAATGGGATGCTGGTTCAAGAGAATATTGAAAAGCACATTACGATTGTGGTGGGTATTTTAAACCTTGAAACACATACGCTTCGCTGGTCAAGTGCTGGGCACTACCCCCCTCCTATCATTTTTGAACCTAATCAAGCTCCAAAAATTTTAACAACAAGTAGCTTCCCATTAGGCTTAACTGATGAACTCGAAGTTGAAGAGCATGTTTGTACATTAAATCACCAAGCACGTTTCATTGTTTGCTCAGATGGAGCACTTGAACCTTTTGATGGTGGGTTAAATGATCAGTTCCAACAATTGGTCCATCATTTGCAAAATCAATCATTCCAAGCACCCGATCATGTGGCTGATGACATTGCCATTTTCAGTCTTTGCCGAATGAATTAATTTACGAATCAATTAATTACATAATATACGACTTAAGGACTCTTGAGTCTGCGATGGCACTATGTGATAATTTTTCTATCCTTCTCTGAAAATGGCATTTATATGTCAACAGGTCATGTTGAATATGCAAGTTTAAATGGAACGCATATTTTCAAACTTATTGGTGAAGTGCGAGCCCATTCTTGTATAAGTCTAGACAAACTTTTAAACAGAATTGAACAGCAAGAGAATGTTGTTGGTGCAATCGTTGATTTAACCCAAACAACATTTATTGATAGTACGGTGTTAGGCATCCTAGCTAAGCTAGGTTTAAAGCTTAAACAAACTCATCATATTCAAGCTGTGATGCTATCTACCAATCCAGATATCACAACCTTAGCCAACAGTATGGGGCTAGGGCAGGTTTTTGTCATTTTGAATTACTGTGGCGATCCTAACGTTTGCACACTAACGTTAACTGATGAACAGATCACTCATAATGCAATGCTAAGAACAGTTCTGGATGCGCATAAGACATTGATGAAACTCAATGCAAACAATCAGAATATGTTTGAGCCACTTGTGAAGCAGTTACAGAAAGAACAAGATACGCTTGAACAGGTATCAGATAAGCAAAATGCCTGACTTTAATCATTAAGCCGGATTATTAGAATATGACCCTTATTTCTGTTGCTCAAATGAACTCTCAAGATGATATTGAAAATAATTTTCAAGTCATTGAGTCGTTGATTCAACAAAGTAAGGCGCAAAATGCTAGCCTGATTGTTTTCCCCGAAAACTTTGTATGTTTTGCAGCTGGAAAACAACGCGAAACAGCTGAGCAATTTGAGTCTATTCAACAACGGCTTGAGAAGCTAGCACATCAATATCAAATCTGGATTGTGGCCGGTACCTTACCATGCCCATTTCGTCCAGATGGATCTACTATTCAAGATGGTCGAGTCCGGACGGTTAGTCTTTGTATTAGCCCTGAGCGTACAGAAGCACGTTATGACAAGATCCATTTATTTGATGTACAAGTGGGCGATGCGGTCGGTGGTTATCAAGAGTCTCGTTTTTTTGAACCTGGAACAGACGTAGTAGTCACATCTACCCCTTTTGGCAATATTGGCTTAATGGTATGTTATGACTTACGTTTTCCAGAGCTTGCTCTAACTCTGAGACAACAAGGCGCTCATATTCTGACTGCTCCTGCTGCATTTACTTATACAACTGGACAAATGCACTGGCAGCTTTTGCTACAAGCTCGGGCAATGGATAGCCAATGTTATGTTTTAGGCGCAGCACAACAGGGCTGGCATGGTGAAAAACGACAAACCTGGGGACACTCTGGGGCAACAGATAGTCGTGGTCAAATTTTAAGTATGATTGGATATGAAGGGAGTGGTTTAATCACTGTACCCTTTGATTTAACAGCACAAGAACTCGTCCGCTCTTCAATGCCTTTGATGACTCACCGTAAATTGATTCATTATTAAAAGTTTAATTATTCATGTGGAAATACTTATTTAGCATTTTTTGCTTGGGGGCAAATATTCATTGTTATGCAGAGTTTGGTACAACAAACCATTTTGTTTCGCCTACTGCACAGCTCAAATCAGATATTCTTCCAGAAACTCCTAAAAATATCCCCTTGCCCGCTTTTGGCCAAAGAATTATTGGTTGGGGTACGGGCGCAGAAGGTGCAAGACAACGTTTAGAAAATATTCAGCCAGCAGATGTTTCTGTGATAAAAAAACAAGGAACTACGCTTGAAATGATTACCGCATGGCAAGATTTTTATGAACAAGAGCAGCAACGCAATGCAAATAATCCTACTGCGAAGTATCGTGCGCGTTTAATGAAAAAGATTGCAGATTTGTGGTAAACACTTTCATCTAGACTATTTTTATCTTATGGAATAATTGATGTAATTATTCCATTTTTTATATCCCTTAATTTACTTTATTCATAGCCTATTCTTATGAACATTTAAGAAACTGAATAGAACGCGATATACTACAAAAGCAATACTAGTTTCTTTGAGGAAGATATGGACCAAGACTGTCAAAACTTAAAGCTTGAGAATCAATTATGTTTCCTCATTTATTCAACGAATTTAGCGCTTAATCAACTCTACAGAAAACTTCTAGCACCTTTGGGCATTACCTATCCCCAATATTTAGTTATGTTAGTGTTATGGGAGCAGGATGAAGTGACTGTTTCAGAAATTGGAGCTAAACTTTTTTTAGAATCATCTACCCTCACTCCTATCTTGAAAAAGTTAGAAGCCTCGCATTTACTTCATCGTACCCGTTCAACTCAAGATGAGAGACAAGTGATTATTACGCTAAGTGATGAAGGAAAAAAATTAAAAGATCAAGCAATCCATATTCCATCAGGCGTATTAGAAGCAAGTTCATGTGATATGACAACACTACTAGGCCTTAAAGATCAACTTACTAAACTCCGTACAAACTTAGTCAAATAAACAGCAATTTTTTTAAAAAATATACTTGTCAAAATAATTAAGTCGTGTACGATATATTTGTATTCAATTTATTTTAGGAATAAAAACGATGTCATTAGAAAAAGTTGTTTATCGTGCAAAAGCTAAAGCAACCGGTGGTCGTGATGGCCGTGCGACTTCATCAGACGGCGTATTAGATGTACAGCTTGGTGTGCCTAAAGAAATGGGTGGCGCAGGCGGTGCTGTAACAAATCCAGAGCAACTATTCGCAGCTGGTTATTCAGCATGCTTTTTAGGTGCTTTAAAATTTGTTGCAAACCGCGATAAATTTAATATTAGTAAAGACGCTTATGTAGAAGGTGAAGTAGGTATTGGTCCAATTCCTACAGGTTTTAGCATCGAAGCGACTTTAAATGTTTACTTAGTGGGTATGGATCGTGAAGAAGCTGAAAAGTTAGTTGCAGCAGCTCATATTGTTTGCCCATATTCAAATGCAACTCGCAATAATATTGATGTGACGTTTAATATTGTGACTGAATAAGTTTTGATATTTAAAAAATGCCCGAATCAAATCGGGCATTTTTTACATCTTAAATATTATGCTTCACTTGCCTCATTAGTTACACGAAGCACTTCTTCGAGTGTAGTTTTACCCGCCAGTACTTTGCGCAAACCATCATCACGAATAGAACCTGAATACTCACGAGCATGATTTTCTAATTCATATTCAGCTGCATTACCATGAATCAGACGGCGCATGGGTTCATCAACTGGTACGATTTCATAAATCGCTGTACGTCCATTAAAACCTAAATGTGAACAATGATCGCACCCTTTGGCTTCAGGTAACTGCAATAACGGTTCATTATGAATATGCTGAAAAACCTGTTTCTCAAAAGTATCGGCTTCACGCCATGTCATACAATGTGGACATAAAGTACGAACCAAACGTTGAGCAATCACCCCAATTAAAGAGCTTGATAACAAGAAGGGTTCAATCCCCATATCTTTAAGACGAGTAACTGCACCAATAGCTGTATTGGTATGTAGTGTTGATAAGACCAAATGGCCTGTTAAAGATGCTTGAACCGCAATTTCAGCAGTTTCCAGATCACGGATCTCCCCCACCATTACCACATCAGGATCTTGACGTAACATTGCTTTTAAAGCACGAGCAAATGTCATATCTACTTTGGTATTCACTTGGGTTTGGCCAATGCCTTCGAGTTGATATTCGATTGGATCTTCAGCAGTTAAGATATTACGGGTATTGTCGTTTAGATCGGATAAGGCGGCATATAAGGTGGTCGTTTTCCCCGAACCTGTAGGGCCTGTGACCAAAATAATACCGTGGGGACGATGTACTAACTGAGTTAAACGCTCATAGTCATTAGCCATTAAACCTAAATGAGTCATGTTGAGTCGGCCCGCTTGTTTATCAAGCAAACGCATAACAACCCTTTCACCATGTGACGATGGCAAAGTTGAAACACGCACATCCACTTCACGGCCAGCCAGACGTAAAGAAATACGTCCATCTTGTGGTACACGTTTCTCGGCAATATCGAGCTTCGCCATAACTTTAATACGCGAAACCAGTAGAGGCGCCAGCTCACGGCGTGGTTGTACAATCTCACGTAGTTGACCATCTACACGTAATCGTACAGATAGTTTCTTTTCAAAAGCTTCAATATGAATATCAGAAGCCCCTACTCGAATTGCTTCAGAGAGAAGTGCATTGATCAGACGAACAATAGGCGCGTCATCTTCTTGGTCCATCAAATCTTCTGTTTCGGGAACCTGGTCAGCCAAACTCAATAAATCCGGATGATCTTCTAAACCAGCTGCAACTTGTTGTGATTCCCCTGTATCACCTGCGTAACTCGTACTTAAGAGCGTATTAAATTCTTGTTCAGTACATAATTGATAATGAGCTGGCTTACCCAAGATGCGTCTTGCTTCCTGTAATGCAATTTTTTCAGTGTTTTGACGTCTAATAATAAATACCTGATCACCGTCATAACGAAATAAAACACCATGACGCTTGGCAAAACTATATGGAACTTGTATTTGTTTCAATATTTGCATCACAATTTATAATGATGAGTAAGATGATTTTGAGTGTACTCTAAGCAGATTACAGCGTGAAGTCTGTTTAACAACTCGGTAGAGGAATTTTGCGTCTTGTTTGAAAATAATGAATATCAGCCTCGCCCCCAGAATTCTTTAAAATGGTGGGGTGAACAGCACTTTGAAATTAACCAGTCCAAAGCATGGCAATTCGGTTCAATGCTCTTTCGTTTAACACGTGGCATAAAAGAATGGCGCATCGAATATTATCGTCCCTCTCTTCAAGACGATAATGAACAAGATTGGCACCCAATTGCCGATCCACATTTTGCCTTTCCGCATACGGTTCAAGTAGAACGTTACATGTTTCGAAAGACCAACCCAGAATTTTTACTGATGCCACGTCTGGCAGATCGTTCTGTGGTTATTAAACCTGTTGATCCTATTTATATTCCAGCAGGTCAACGTGGGACTCTATATATAAGCACACCATTATGGATTGCAGGCTTAGTTGAAAGTCAGCATGAACCTTTGTTTGAGATTCCCGTGATTCAGCCTAAAGATACGTGGTTTGGTCCTAATGCACAGCAAGGTGAAATCTGTTATGCCACTTCCGTGGATGGCCGTACTGATTTGAATCTATTAACACCACGCGCTTTCCGTGCTGTTACTCCAATCGACTTTCACAACACAAGTAATCATCAATTACGCTTTGATCGTATGAATGTGCCAGTTACCGCCCTTCCTCTTTTTTATAGTGAAAGTACAGGTCGTTTATGGACTTCACAAATTAAAGTTTATTATGAGGGTTCTGATCGTCCGGCACGTATTCGTATTGAAAATCGTACACCACCTCTTGCTGGTGAAGTGACCTATGTTCACCCACCACGTTCACCTGGTGGAGCATTATTCAATATGTTTGATTCATTCTTTTAAGAGGTTTATATGGCTGATTCAAATATTCCAAAAGATATCGCTGATAGCCTCAAAAGCATATTTACCAATATCAATACCGAACGTATTAGTGAAATTTTAGTCGCTGTTGTACTGTGTTTCATTGGCTTTGTTCTTGCCCGTATTATTTCCAATACGTTTATTAGAACCATTGGCTCACGTTTTAATGCTCACCAACGCCTTGTATGGCGCCGTGGTATTTTTTATTTCATTTTCTTACTCTTCATCATGACGAGTTTGAAAGAAGCTGGGTTCAAACTTAGTGTATTCCTCGGTGCAGCAGGGATTTTAACTGTAGCACTCGGTTTTGCATCGCAAACATCTGCCAGTAACTTGATTAGTGGTTTATTTTTGATTGGTGAGGGTTCATTTGAAGTCGGTGATACGATCCAGATTACTCTCATTCGTGGTAATACAATTGAAGGCGAAGTCATTTCAATTGATTTGCTTTCGGTAAAATTACTTACACTCGACAATGTCTATATTCGTTTGCCGAATGAACAGCTTATTCGTGCGCCTGTACACAACTTGTCTAAATATCCGATACGACGTATCCCAATTACGCTCGCAATCAACTTTCACGAAGATATTATTAAAGTCCGTGAGGTTCTACTGAATGTAGCAGCTCATTATCCACTTGTACTGGATGATCCAAAACCCGCAGTTACGGTTACCGCATTCAGGGAGTCATCAATTGAGCTTTTATTCACAATGTGGTGTCGACAAGAAAACTCTTTAAAAGTTCGAGATGAAATGCAAGAACGAATCAGAAATGGATTTTTAGATAACCGAATTGAAATTCCTGTTCCTAAAATGGGCTTGATTGATCGGCCGTCTACCGGTTTTGCTGAAGACGATATCGATCAATATAGCAATCAAAAAGAGTTAAAACGAGAGCCTAAAGCTTAGGCTCTTGATTCTTCTGCGCGGTAGACGACGGGGGTAATGGCGCAAGATAAGCAATAATTAACATTACTCCACCTGCTCCAATAAATGAAATGACTCGAGTTAATGTCGCACTTTGTGATAGATCAAGCAAAATCAACTTTAATACCACAATACCTAAAAGCGCAGCACCTACAAACCAGAGTTGACGAATCATTTTACGGCTTGAGAATGTAGTTAATATAAATGCCAAAATGACCCAAAGCAATGTCAAACTTAACTGCACTTCACCATTCGTCCAAATTGCTAAGCTCCATAGTGGTGTCCCCCAGTAATGATGTAAGCCCCTAACGACCACACTACTGAATACCAATAACCCAGCTAAAATTGTTGTAATTTTAAAAGTCCACTCTAGTGATTTATCTTGATCAAAAGCATGTTGATAAATAATAAAGAGCAGACCTGCAAATACTACAATAGAAAGAAAATCAGTTAAGTTAAATAAAGGAACAAAATAAAGGTACTCAGCAGAGTGGCGATCGACGCTCACAACTAGCAACCAAATTAAGCTTAAACACCAAACCGGAATTTGATGCAATAGTGTCGTTTTATGAGCCTTATACGCCCAAAGCGAATAAACCACAGGGATAAAAGCCAGAGCAACAACTGGCATTTTTGGAAAGATCGCCAAACCAACTACTGCTAACGCCAACCAGCTTAAACCAGCCCAGACATTTAAGTACCCAGACTCATCCGACTGCGGTTGAGCCATAATAAATAAGCTACCAAGAATAATGGTAGCGACTAGGAAAGTAGTTTGTTGTAATGAGTCTACCCATTTAAACAACGTAAACATTTGTCTCGCAAACGCTTCACCCAAAACTAACAACAGTAACAGGCTAATTAAAATTAACTGCAAACTTTGCCATTGCACACGAAGTTTATAGTGAACAACTGCGCTAAATATTGCTATTAGAACTACGGCGAACATCAAATATGGACTCAAAGCATGATGATGCCATGCCATGATTTCTACACCAGCTACAGCACCCGCATACATCCCTAAACACAAGAAAATGCCACTAAACATGCTTGCGCTAAAATAGTGTTGCTCTTTACTGTTGTATTGCAATAAATAAAAGGCAGAAATAAATTGAGCAATTGCATAGATGCTTGTGCTTAGCGTTGGGAACTCTTCATTTGCCCACACCTGATAAAACAGCGCAATAGAACTAAGTAAAACTAAAACCACACCAATATATCGGCTTAAACGGTAACGCTCAGTTACTCCCCACACAATTAAAGCCGTACCTTGAGCAACCCAACCAATTGCTGTCCAATGTGCTCCTTTTGCAAGCGGGAAAATTAAGGCAAAAAATGCAACCGCGAGAATGAAAAAGCTTTTTGCAAGAACTGAAAGCTGAGGATGAGTTTTTTTAATCCAGAAAGTTAATATTGCATAGGTACCCGCCAAGACAGCAGCACCAATCGTCAATGCTTGTGTAGACTCATGTACCAAGTAAGCATGAAGGGTAAAGCCCAGTACTGGCACACTAAAAATAAGTCCCACATCTAAGAGCGGAGGTAAACGAATCCCTTCTTGTTTTTCATGTGCTGACGTCCGAGATATATTTTGGCTATAACGGACACTAAGCCAAATAAACAGCGAGATATGGCACCACAAAATCCAGTCTAATGTATTAAATTTTGCGGGTTCTGCATAAAATGCGATTGCACTACCACCAATAAACATTGTGGCAAAAAAAGCTATTTGATTTAAGATTTTCCAAGGCTGAATAAAATTAACCGCAGCAACTGCTAAGTTAATTACTAAGTAATAGCTAAATAAGAAGGTTACATCAGGGCGATATTGTGGAATAACTAAAGGAGCCGCATAAGCCATACCAAGTGCTAATATTGCCAAATAAATAGCTTGTTGTTTTAAGCTCAGGAATACCGTAATAGCTAATAAAATCGTAAACAGAATACTCGCTGTAGTTAGGTTGGCAATTACACCAAAATGATGTGAGAACACAAGTGTCAGGAATACAACAGCCAGCCCGACACCTTGCAATGCCACAGCAAAAAGCTGATTTTTCTTTTGCAATGTATACCCAAATGCCGTTAACACACCTCCAGCAATCGCAATAAATCCAAGTTTTACACCTAAACTAAGCTGCCAATGCTCACTTGCAAAACGTAATAACAACACGACCCCAACCATAAGCACAGCAACAGCAACTCTTAAGATTGGATTGCCATGAATCATCCAATCCACGGCTGGTTGCCACCATACGGTTTGTACATGAGCTGGTTGTTCTGTTTGATTTAAAGGTGCCGTTCCCGCTGAAACTAGCGTATCCGTATTATTGGAACTAACTTGGTCTATTACAGGATTTATAACTTCTGTTTGTATGGTCTCATTTACATGAACTGTTTGTTTTGCAGACTCGAGGTATAATAGTCGAGTATGAAATGCACTGATGGTTTGAATCAAACATAGCAATAAAACCAGTAAAGCCCCACCAGCAATCCACATCCAATGATTTATATAAGCCACTAATGCAACCAAGGCGGCTGCATAAATCACTGTTCTTTGCATGTGAATAGAATAAAGTGGCGTTTTCTGCTGAGAAAACTGCTGTTCTAAATGAGTCAAACGCTCATGTAGATTTGACAGTAATTGAACTAGAATGACAGTAAGTGCAATAGATAAAGCAATAACAGCACTCTGAAATTTAAAACCAATTGAAATGGCTAAAAACAAAGTCAAAGCGATCAAAACAATGATCATTCCCTGTTTGTCTTTTTTATACATGGGCTTAGCAATATGACACCTTCATTACAGGTCATCTTACTTCAAGCCAATACAAGCGTATATTTATACATACAAAATACTGCAAAAATCATAAACCTGCATTCATAGCCGTTTTCACGTAAAATACCCCTAATTCAAATTAAGGAATTGTTCAATGCCACCATTTGTCTTGGTTGATGGGTCCTATTTTTTATTTCGTGCATATCATGCATTACCACCATTGACGACCTCTACAGGGTTACATACCAATGCAATACGTGGGGCAATTTCTGCCATTCAAAAATTAATGCGCCGTATGCAGCCGACACATATGGCTGTCATTTTTGATACGCCTGAGCCAACTTTCCGCCACAAGCTTTCACCTATTTATAAAGGTGATCGCCCGACCATGCCGGAAGAGTTATCTCAACAGATTCCATATTTACATGCATTGATTAAAGCTCAAGGAATTCCTTTATATAGTCTTCCGGGTGCAGAAGCAGATGATATTATCGGTACGCTCGCTAAACGTGCCGTACTCGAAGGCCATCATGTACTTATCTCAACCGGAGATAAAGACATGGCTCAGCTCGTCAATGATCATGTAAAACTTGAAGATAGCTTTAAAGATCGCGTCATGGATACCGACGGGGTATTTGAAAAATTTGGTGTTTGGCCAAATCAAATTATCGATTACTTAACCCTTATGGGCGATGCGTCTGATGGCATCATGGGTGTACCTGGCGTAGGTGCAAAAACAGCAGCCAAGTTACTAACTGAATATGGCACTTTAGACAATATTATTGCCAATGCAGACCAACTTAAAGGCAAACTTAGCCAAAATATTAAAGATAACTTAGACAATATTAAGCTTGACCACCAGTTAGCTAGTATCGTCTGTGATCTTCCTTTAGAACTCGATTGGCATGAGTTAAAGCTTACTGATCCAAATGTAGAGGCTCTACGTAATCTTTATACTGAGCTTGAGTTTAGAAACCAATTACAGTCGCTTGATCATCCAAACAATCCAAATAGCTCAAGCTATAAACAACAAGCTTCACAGACTATTGTTCAAAATGAAGTTAAACCTGCTGAATCTATAGAAACTGAAGATCAAGCAAGCTTAACCAGTCAAGATGACCAGCTTGGAACTGCAAATTATCACACTGTTTTAACCCAAGAAGCATGGGATCAGCTCTGGCAACGCATGCAAAATGCCGATCATTTTGCTATTGATACAGAAACTACAAGCCTTGATTACCGTATTGCCGAGATGGTTGGTTTTTCAATCGCATTTGATGCGAAAGATGCCTACTATGTTCCATTAGCGCATAATTATGAAAATGCGCCACAACAACTGGATCGTGATCAAATTCTGGCTCAAATTAAGCCTGTGCTAGAAAATGAAGCAGTTAAAAAAATTGGGCATCACCTTAAATATGATGCCCATATCTTTGCCAATCATGGCATAGAACTTAAAGGCTGGTATTTCGATAGCATGCTTGCATCTTATGTATTGAATGCAGCAGCCACTCGTCACGGCATGGATGACGTAGCTCGTGTCTACTTAAGCCACTTAACCACCACCTTTGAACAAATTGCTGGTAAGGGCGCCAAACAAAAGACTTTCAATCAAATTGAGATTGAAGTTGCTGCTCACTATGCTGCAGAAGATGCTCATGTGACTTATCGTTTATATGAAGTGCTTTCAAACAAACTTAAGCCATTTCCTGAGCTAGAAAATATTTTATATAACATCGAAATGCCAGTTGCCCGTATTTTATCGGGTATGGAAGAAGATGGTATTCGTCTAGATCATGCCTTCTTAGATAAATTAAGCGTTGAATTTGCAAAAACAATGGAAGGGCTTGAAAATCAGGCGATGGAAATTGCAGATGAAACTTTTAATATTGCATCTCCTAAACAAGTAGGTGAAATCCTATTTGATAAATTAGGAATTAAAGGCGGTAAAAAAACTGCAACTGGACAATACAGCACCAGTGAAAGTGTTTTAGAAAAAATTGAACATCCTTTAGCGGAAATTATTTTAGAGCATCGCGGTTTAGCAAAGCTAAAAAGTACCTATACTGATCGTCTAGTTGAGCAATCTCATAACGACACGCATCGCGTACATACGAGCTATCACCAAGCACTGACAGCGACAGGCCGTCTCTCCTCTTCTGATCCTAACTTACAAAATATTCCAATTCGTAGACAAATTGGGCGCCAAATTCGTAAAGCATTCATTGCGCCAGAAGGCCGAGTACTATTAGCTGCCGATTACTCGCAAATTGAATTACGTTTAATGGCTCATTTTTCTCAAGATGATGCTTTAGTACATGCGTTCCAGCACGGACAAGATGTTCACCGCCGTACTGCTGCAGAAGTATTGGGTATTGCTATCGAAGATGTGACCAATGACCAACGCCGTCAAGCGAAAGCAGTTAACTTTGGCCTACTTTATGGTATGTCTGAGTTTGGTTTGATTCGTCAATTAGGCTTTACACGTCAAGAATCGCAAAACTATATTAAGCAATATTTCCAACGCTATCCTGGCATCTATGAATATATGCAACGCACACGTCAAGTTGCATCAGAGCAAGGTTTTGTTGAAACTATTTTAGGTCGTCGTCTTTATACACCTGATATTGATGCACGAAATGTAATGGTACGTAAGGCTGCCGAACGTGCTGCAATTAATGCACCGTTACAAGGTAGTGCCGCTGATATCATTAAACTTGCAATGATTGAAGTCGATAAAATCTTGCCAAAAGATCAAGCCAAGTTACTTCTTCAAGTACACGATGAATTAGTTTTTGAAGCAGATCAAAATATTGCCGAAGAGCTCTCTAAGCAAATCGCGACTGTCATGGAATCTGTAGTAAAAATTTCTGTGCCTTTAGTTGTTGAAGTTGGGCAAGGGCAAAACTGGGATGATGCCCATTAATTAGTAGAAATAAAAAAGGGCTGTATTAACAGCCCTTTTTTATTGCGTTAACTTAAAGTCCTGTTAAAAGAACTTTTGCAACTTCATTCATTAATATCTCGGCAATATAAAGCGCCAAAAACGCCAAAATTGGAGATAAGTCAATCATTCCCATATTAGGCAATAAACGACGGAATGGCGCGAGTAATGGTTCAGCTAAATCTTGAATCACTTCAATATAAGGTGAACGCGATTGAGTGAACATAACCACCCAACTCAAAATAATTGTCGCGAAAATTAAATAACGGCAGAAACGAATTAGGTCCTGAATCATCGTCACAAATGTCAGAATCACTAAGTGAACCGGACTATTTGGCATAGAACCAGAAAGATACATCACGCCAAAAATTTTCAGCAAATATAAAATAATTAAAAGAACCAACGCAGCCAAATTAAATCGGCCTTTTGCGACCGTCGGAAAAATTCGGCCAAAAATATCAACAATTTTAGTCGCCTTTACAGTCGATAAAACCACAGGATTATAAGGACTTACTGCCGCCAATTGCATTAAAAAACGGAAAAAGACCAATAAAATCGCGACATTAATTAAAATTCCAAAAATTAGCGCAGAATTTGCACCCATAGTTGTCTTATCCTATTTAAGCTATTTCGCACTGTCACTCAATTCTTGAGCCAATTCTTGACTACGCTTCTGTGCAGCAGCCAATGCAGATTGAATATTTTGGGAGATTTGTGCACGGTCAAAAACTTCAAGTGCAGCTTGAGTTGTGCCATTTGGCGATGTCACATTCTTACGAAGTTCAGAAGGAGTGTTTGAACTAGTAATTGCCATTTGAGCTGCACCTAATGCCGTTTGAAGAGTCAACGCAGTTGCAACTTTTTCATCAAGTCCTAAATTTTTACCCGCACGGATCATACTTTCCATGAGATAGAAGAAATATGCAGGACCTGAGCCAGAAACCGCTGTTACCGCATCAATTTGAGCTTCGGAGTTTACCCAAATTGTTAAGCCTGTGGCTGCTAAAATCTGACTTGTTAATTCACGATCCGAAGTACCTACTACATCATTTGCATAGATACCATGCGCACCCGTCTGAACTAGAGCTGGCGTATTTGGCATAACTCGAACAATTCGATTGCTATCAATTAAGTTTGATATCGTTTGGATTTCAGCACCAGCAATAATTGAAATAACCAATTTATCTGATAACAGTCCTTTTAAAGGACGTAAAACAGTCGCCAAAACTTGTGGTTTTACTGCCAGTACAACGACGTCAGCATTTTTAATTGCAGCTACATTATCTTGTGTCACATGGACTTCTTTTTCTTGCAATAGTTGGCGGATTTGCTCAACAGGATCTGAAACGGTAATACGTGTTGGCGGTAAACCTCTTGAAATGAGCCCACCAATCAAAGCTTGGGCCATATTACCACCACCAATAAAACAGATATTACTATTTACTGCACTTGTCATAACCATCTTCGCCATTTACCAGATTACAAGAATAAGAAATTAAATCTGGTTGCCATCCTCCTTGCTCACAATACGGAGACTGAGCCAACCAAAATCCTTTCGGTGTAAAAACCCCAAGCATAACATTATCTATGACTAATATTTGAATTGTATGACGAAGCCAAGGCAAAATATGTGCTTCTTGAATTGCTTTTTTTAATGGCCATTGCCCAACACGACCATATAAATGGACCTTTTCACCACCTTGGCGTCGAATAATTTTTAATTTTTTATTTAATAAAGATGCAGACAAACCCATATTTTTTTGAGTAATTTGAAATTGTCCTGAAGCGCATTCCACTATTTCCCCTAGTTGAAAATAATGCTCCATCTCGGTTTCAACTGGGTTTAATTTTTCAGCAAGAAAAACTTGTCGACTCAATCTATAAAGATGATGTTGATAACGGACATAGTAAAACTGGTTCCAATGTAATGCAGCTTGTGCATCAGACTTTGAATCAATTACTTCATTTTTTAACCGCTCAACCATTTCAAATGCAGGGCGATATTGCCCATCACCTTTCATCCAAACCGAAAGTAATTGACGCTGTCGAGCAGAAGATAGTTCTAATAGCTGAGTTAAATCCAAACATTCGTCCGTACCACAATTTTGCAAATCAGCTTTTAAAACTTCTTCTAAAATTTCAGAAGCATCTTGCATCAAATAGCTAGTACGACTAAGTGCTTGCTGCATTTTTGGAAAACGGTTTTGTAAGAAGGGCCAAAGTTCTTCACGCGACCACGCCCGATCATAATAGATATCGTAATTTGTAGGATCATCTACATACTCAATCTCAAGTTGAGTGGTCCATTCGGCAATCTGCTCACGGGTTAAATCCAAAAAAGGGCGCCAAATTGTCATATCTTTACGGTAATCAATAGTCTGCATAGCAGCAAGCCCATCAACACCTGTACCCGACAATAAACGCAATATTACTGTTTCAGCCTGATCTTGCTGATGATGAGCGAGCACTAAAATTTCGTTGGCTTGCAAACGTTGTAGATAAGCGTGATAACGTGCCTGACGTGCTTGAGCTTCCAAATTACCGTCAGTAACTTGAACTTTTTGAATGGTATAAGGAATATTTAAACGAGTCGCTTGTTTAGAAACGAGTTTCCCCCACTCTGCACTTTTTGATTGCAGTTGATGATCTATGTAAATTACTCGGATCTTTTGAGGGAAAATTTGAGACATCAAATGTAGTAGCAGCATTGAATCCATGCCACCACTACATCCAATAAGAAAAGTACTATTTTCTGAAAACTCTTGAGCCTGTTTTAAGACGCAATGCCTAAATTTTCGCTGCCAAACTTCATTAAACGTTGATAACGTGCTTCGCATCGTTCATTTGCATCCATTGGTAGCAACTCATCCAAAGCTTGCTTCAAAACTACTTTTAGGTTTTGCATGACTTGCTCAGGGTCTAAATGAGCCCCTTCGCCTTCATCTACTACATATTCAACAATACCTAGAGATTGTAATTTATCTGCTGTCAAACCTAAAGCTTCACTTGCTTGAGCCGCTTTTTCAGCAGTTTTCCACAAAATAGATGCACAGCCTTCTGGTGAAATCACAGAATAAATACTATGCGACAACATAATTACTCGGTCAGCAACACCAATACCTAGAGCACCACCAGAACCGCCCTCACCGAGTACTGTTGCAACAACAGGAACTTTCAAACTTGAAAGTTGAGCCAGGCTAGTTGCAATTGCTTCAGCTTGTCCACGCTCTTCAGCACCAACACCTGGATAAGCACCCATAGTATCAATAAATGTGAAGACCGGAAGGTTAAAGCGCTCTGCCATATCTAATAGGCGTTGAGATTTACGGTAACCTTCTGGGTTAGCCATACCGAAGTTGTGCTTTAATTTTTCACGGGTACTACGACCACGGTGTTGGCCAATAACCATCACAGGTTGACCATCAAAACGAGCAAGACCACCTACCATCGCACCATCGTCACCAAACAAACGATCACCATGCAAGGCATCAAACTCTGTAAAGATTTCACCGACATAATCTAGAAACTGCGGACGATCAGGATGACGTGCAATTTGAACCGTTGTCCACGCTTTGGACTGAGTAGCTTTTTTCATAGGTCGAATATTATCCCTTTAATCGATAAATTTTTCCGACTGAATATTCAATTCAATGTCCCAATGCTTAAACTGCTCTTGCTCATCATGCAAGTCGGCAACTAACAATGGCCATTGTTTGGCATCACCAGAAACACTAAGTTGCCATTGTTGATCATTTATGATGGTCAGTTCAATGGCAGGAAGCATCTGATCACTTCGACTATGGTTGAGTAAAACTGCTAGGCGAAGTAATAAACATAGATAAAGTAATTTATTACCACCAGCCTTCAAAATTTCATTTTTTACATCATTTCGCAATTTACGACGATGGTGAGCGACCAAATGTGAAAGGTGATTTTGATCAATTTGTGAGAAGCCCGGAATATCAGAATGCTGCAATAAATAAGCACCATGACGGTGATACCCACCATGACTAATCGCCAAACCAATTTCGTGCAAATAGGCAGCTCGGCGCAGTAAGTCACTGTCTTCACTAGTTAAATTAAGAGATTCTGCAACACCATCAAATAATTGTTGTGCTGTATTTACAACTCGCTCTGCTTGTTTTGGATCTGCGTTATACCGTCCCATTAAGGCTTGTACACTACGATCACGGATATCTTCATGTTTAAAACGACCTAATAGGTCATACATGACTCCTTCACGTAATGCACCATCAGAATATGCCAAACGATCAATTTCTAAAACTTCGAAAACTGCGTACAAAATTGCCAATCCGGCTGGCAAAACTGCTCGTCGGTCTTCTCTTAACCCTTCAAAATCAATTTCAGAAATATTTTTAAACTTAAGTAATTTATCTTTGAGTTTATATAACCCTTCTCGAGTGACGTTTTCTTGTTCATCACTCAAGCCCATATTCACCATAATTTGGCGGCAAGCTTTAATCGTTCCACTAGAACCAACGACAGTATCCCAACCTTCCATTTTATACGTTGTTGCAATAGCTGAAAGTTCTTTACGGGCAGCAACTACTGCTTTATCAAAGGCTTTTTGTGTGATTTCGCCATCGGCAAAGTAGGCTTTTGTATAAGCCACACATCCCATTTGCAATGACTCTGTATAAATAGGCTCAAACTCTTCACCAATAATGAACTCAGTAGAACCACCACCAATATCTACAACTAAACGTCGACCACCATTTGCCATGGTATGCGATACGCCAAGATAAATCAGACGTGCTTCTTCTCGCCCAGCAATAATTTCAATAGGTTTAGGCAAAATTTCTGCTGCTTTTTGAATAAATTCATGGCCATTTTTTGCCTGACGCAAAGCATTGGTCGCCACAATTCGTAAGCGATTTGGTTGAACAGAACTTAATCTCCCTACAAAACGAGCCAAGCAGGCTAAGCCTCGTTGCTGAGCGGCTTCTGTTAGGTTTTTATTCTCATCTAAACCAGCTGCGAGCTGTACTTTTTCTGACATCGAAGCAACTTTTTTAACTTCGCCATGATCTACCCGTGCAATTGCAAGGTGAAAACTGTTCGACCCCATATCTATGGCGGCAAGTAATTCTTCATCAATCAGAAAATCAGACATTATTGAACTAAACCCATAACAATTCACGCCTAGAGTAATTCACAAGAATGCAATTGAAAAGCCATTTTCATCAACAATTAGCTGTGATTTAAATTTTTCTATTTATTAGTTGATTGTACAAGTCGATGATGAATATCGTGAGCATCCATTAGACAAATTTAGTTAAGCCTTGAATAATAGCATCAAACCCTTACATTGAACTAAGTAGCTATGTAATACTGATAGAGATAATTTCTCCTGTAATAGCACTTTTTTCTAAAAATTGGAGCCGTACCATGTCTGCGACTATTGTAAATACAACTGATGATAACTTCCAAGCAGATGTTTTAGATGCTGAAACCCCTGTACTTGTTGACTTCTGGGCAGGATGGTGTGCACCTTGTAAAGCAATCGCACCTGTTCTTGAAGACCTATCAAGTGAATATGCTGGTAAAGTAAAAATTGTTAAAGTTGATGTGACTTCTTGCGAAGATACAGCAGTGAAATACAACATCCGTAACATTCCTGCTTTACTACTTTTCAAAAATGGTGAAGTTGTAGCTCAACAAATTGGTGCTGTACCTCGCTCTAAACTTGTTAGCTTTATTGATGAAAACGTTTAAGTCAAAATGCTAAAAAAGAAAATACGCTATACTTTTTTATAGCGTATTTTTTTCGCCTATAAATTGACAAATTTGCTAGGCTGGCTTATATTGCATGCTCAAGAGGCACTGAAGGGAATCATCTTCGTCCGGCTTCTTACAAGACACAAACATAAAGATCGCCACTCGGCAACAGAAATTGTTTTTTCACATTTCTCTTCGAAACAATTAATCAGACTTCTGAATTGTTATTGTGTAAATACAATTGCGATAATCTTTTTTGTATGCGAGCGATTTTTCTCCTTTTTAAACCACACTCTACTCTTTCCTAATTCTGACCCTTATGAATTTAACTGAACTCAAGAAAAAACCAATCGGCGAACTAATTAAAATTGCTGAATTTATGGGCCTGGAAGGTATGGCTCGTAACAGAAAGCAAGATATTATTTTTGCCATTTTGAAACGCCATGCGATGAATGGCGAAGAAATTTTTGGTGATGGCGTTCTCGAAATTCTCTCTGATGGTTTTGGTTTTTTGCGTTCTGCCGCAGGTTCGTATTTAGCAGGTCCGGATGATATTTATGTGAGTCCTTCACAGATCCGACGCTTTAACTTGCGTACAGGTGATACCATCACAGGTACTATTCGCCCTCCAAAAGAAGGTGAGCGTTATTTTGCGTTGCTCAAAGTTAACCAGATTAACTACGACACGCCAGAAAATTCTCGTAATAAAATTTTATTTGAAAACTTAACTCCCCTTTTCCCGACCGAACAATTGGTTATGGAATTAGGTAATGGTACGACAGAAGACTTAACTGCTCGTGTCGTTGATTTAGTTGCGCCAATTGGTAAAGGCCAACGTTCTATTATTGTTGCACCGCCGAAAGCGGGTAAAACAATGTTACTTCAAAATATTGCTCAATCGATTGTTAGAAACAATCCAGAAGTATTCCTGATCGTTCTATTAATTGACGAACGTCCAGAAGAAGTAACCGAAATGGAGCGTACTGTTCGCGGCGAAGTTATTGCCTCAACATTTGATGAAGCACCGGCTCGCCATGTACAAGTTGCAGAAATGGTAATTGAAAAAGCTAAACGTCTTGTTGAACATAAAAAAGATGTTGTGATTCTTCTTGACTCTATTACTCGCCTTGCACGTGCTTACAACACAGTAATCCCGTCATCAGGCAAAGTGTTAACTGGTGGTGTAGACGCTCATGCATTAGAGCGCCCTAAACGTTTCTTCGGTGCTGCGCGTAATATCGAAGAAGGTGGTTCACTTACGATCATCTCTACTGCTTTGATTGAAACAGGCAGTAAAATGGATGACGTAATTTATGAAGAATTCAAAGGTACAGGTAACCAAGAGATTACGCTTGATCGCCGTATTGCTGAAAAACGTGTCTTCCCTGCTATGAATATCAAAAAATCTGGCACACGTCGTGAAGAGCGTTTAATGGATGAAGATAAATTACGTAAAGTATGGATTCTTCGTAAGCTACTTCACCCTATGGATGAATTGGCAGCAATGGAATTCTTACTTGACCGTATGAAAGAAACGAAAACAAACGATGATTTCTTTGATCAAATGAAACGTAAAGCTTCAACTTAATTGCTTAAACCTTAATAAAAAGCCACTCTTTTGAGTGGTTTTTTATTTGGTTGACAAGCTTTACACAAAAATACATTTCGCTGATTTTTATGTAAAATTATTTATAAGTTTTTGATAATAAATATTTTTGCATAAAAAAGCTTAATTTTTTTAGTAGCTTACCTCTACCTTTTCCAATATATACGAGCTGATTAATTGTTTTTTTCTGTTAAAAAACAGTCTGTTTTTCTCTTTTTCATACGTTTTTTTGACAGACGACAGTAGTATTTCAGCATTTGCAGTGATAGCATAGCGGCAGACCAGTTAGACTGCTCCATGCGTTGTTACCTAGCTACGTTTTAGGAATAATAAAAGCAAAACAGTCCAACTTAGGTTTTTTTAATCTCAAATCTTTTTTGTGAGAGTGATGCCATGTTATTCAAAAAATTCGCTGTTGCTGCTGCTGTTGCTGCTACTTTAGCTTTCGTTGGTTGTTCTAAGAAAGAAGAAGCTCCTGCTGCTGCTTCTGAAGCTGTAGCTGCTGCTTCTGAAGCTACTGCTGCTGCTTCTGAAGCTGCTGTAGCTGTTGACGCTGCTGCTTCTGAAACTGCTGCTGCTGCTTCTGACGTTGCTGCTGCTGCTTCTGACGTTGCTGCTGCTTCTGCTGCACACTAATCTATATTCTAGATTAGATAAAAAAGAGGACATTTTGTCCTCTTTTTTTATATCTAAATTTTGATTTTCTAAGATTAAGCGGTCCTATATTGCTGCCCAATAAACTATATAAAGCTATTTAAAATATAAAAAAAAGCAGATCAATCGATCTGCTCATTTCCAACGCGCTGTCTAAACTTCTGACCCGCTCTGAACGTAACTACACGGCGCGCAGAAATTGGAATTTCCTCGCCTGTCTTAGGGTTACGTCCTGGGCGTTCGCGTTTATCTCTTAACTCGAAATTACCAAAACCAGAAAGCTTAACCTGCTCCCCTGCAATAAGCGCTTGGCTAATCTCGTCGAAGAACAACTCGACCATTTGTTTTGCTTCACGGCGATTTAAGCTGGTTAACTCACTTAAATGATCAGCCATGTCTGCTTTAGTTAATGCTGTCATGAGGCCCTCAATGTCGCTTGATAAGTGTTTTCCAACACTTGGATTATATTGTCCATACCAGATTTAATTTCAGCATCTTCAAGCGTACGTGAAGGATGTTGCCATAATAATGCAAACGCCAATGAGCGCTTACCTTCTTCGACACCCTGCCCCGTATACACATCGAATAACCATGTAGAGTCTAAAAGCTCTCCACCAGTTTTTTCGATTAACTGCTGAATATCTCTAACATTTATATTATCAGAGATTAAAAGCGCAATATCACGTCTAATCGAAGGAAAACGTGATAATTCTGTAAAATTAGATACATAAGATTGCAAAACGGCTGTTTGATTAAGTTCAGCAACCCAAGTTGTGCTTAAATCTAGCTCATTTTCTAAAGATGGATGCAGACGGCCTAAGTAACCAATTGATTGCCCATCAACTAAAATTTCAGCAGACTGCCCCGGATGCAACCATGCACGCTCAGAACGGACATATTCAACTTTGACACGACTAGCAGCTAAAATCTCTTCAATTTCTCCTTTGAAGTCGAAGAAATCCATTGGCTGAGGCTTAACATGCCAAGATTCAGGTTGTTGTGAACCTACTGCAACCAAAGCTAAAGTTGGAATCTGTTTTAGATCTTCAATACTTTTAGCATTTTGATAATCAAAACGAAGTCCTAATTCAAAGAAACGAACACGACTTTGTTGACGGTTGAGATTATATTGTACGCAAGGGATTAAACTTGAAAGCAAAGTACTACGCATCGCAGCCAAATCACTTGAAATTGGATTTGCTAGCATTAACGGGTTTACTTGCGGGTTCAATTGCTTTTCAAGTTTTGCATCAGCAAAGCTAAAACTAATTGCTTCTTGATAACCTAAAGTCACGATAGTTTGGCGTAACTCTGCAATTTCAAACCGGTCTTGATATTTAGCTAATTGAACATCCATGCTTGGTAAGCTAATTTGGATATTATCATAACCATCAATACGTGCCACTTCTTCAATTAAGTCTTGATAAATAGCCATGTCATAGCGATGTGATGGAGGTACTACATTCCACTCACCTTCAGCTTTAACAGTTACTTCACACCCTAGTCGAGTTAAAGCATCTGCAATGAAATCAGCCGTCAATTGATATCCCAACAATTGGTCTACCTGAGCTTGTTTCAGTTCAATTGCTTCACGTTTTGGTAAAATTTCAGTTTTTTCAGCTACAGTAATTGGACCAAACTCACCACCTGCTAACTCTTGAATAAGCTGCGAAGCACGGTTCATGGCAATTAACGGCAACTCAAAATCTACACCACGTTCATAACGCTGCGAAGAATCAGTATGCAAGCCAAAACGACGAGCACGTCCAGCAATAGCAAGTGGCGCGAAGAAAGCACTTTCTAGGAAGATATCGGTAGTATCATCAGTTACGCTTGATGCTAAACCACCCATAATTCCGGCAATTGCCAAAGCTTTCTGGTCATCAGCAATCACCATTATATCTTCTTGCAACTCAACTTCTTGATCATTAAGAAGTTGTAGTTTTTCTTGTGGCTGAGCTTGACGCACATGTACAGTTCCTTCAATTTTAGCTAAATCGAAAGCATGCATTGGCTGACCCAGTTCCATAAGGACATAGTTCGTCACATCAACCAAAATACTGTGCGTGCGAATTCCTGAACGAGCTAAAGCCTGCTCCATCCACTCAGGAGTAGCAGCTTTTACATTAACGTTTTTAATTACACGTCCTAAGTAGCGTGGAGCACCTTCAGTGCTGATCACTACTTTCTTCTCATCAGCAATTGTCGCATCAACTGATTTAATATCAGGTTCATTCATTTGCAGTTGGTTAATTACTGCAATCTCACGAGCGATACCACGGATACTGAAACAGTCACCACGGTTTGGTGTAATACTGATATCGATGACGTTATCATCGAGTTTTAAGTATTCACGGATGTTTACCCCTACTGGAGCATCGGTAGGTAACTCAAGCAAACCATCGATTTTATCTTCAAGATCAATTTCAGAAGCACCACAAAGCATGCCTTGTGACTCAACTCCACGAAGTTTACCTTTTTTGATTTTGAAATCACCCGGTAACACAGCACCAATCGTTGCCACAGGCGCTTTCATGCCAGCACGAACATTCGGTGCCCCGCAAACAATTTGTAAAGGCTCACCCGAACCAATATTAACTGTTGTTACACGCAGACGGTCTGCATCTGGATGCTGCTCAACTGTTAAAACTTCGCCGACCACGACGCCAGTAAATGGCTTAGCAACAGGTGCAAGTTCATCAACTTCAAGACCAAGCATAGTTAACTGATCAGACAATGTCTCACTATCAATTGCTGGGTTAACCCATGTGCGTAACCAATTTTCGCTAATCTTCATCTTTATAAACCTTTTTTAATCCTGAAAAATTGTTAGGCAAATTGGCGTAAGAAACGCACATCATTTTGATAGAACATACGCAAATCATTAATGCCATAACGCAACATTGCAAAACGCTCTACCCCTAAACCAAAAGCAAAGCCTTTGTATTTATCAGGATCAATACCCGCAGCACGCAATACATTTGGATGTACCATGCCACAGCCTAATACTTCTAACCAACGTCCACGCTCATCCATGATATCTACTTCTGCACTAGGCTCTGTAAATGGGAAATATGAAGGGCGGAAACGTACTTTTAAATCTTTCTCAAAAAATTCATTCAGTAGGTTAATCAATAAACCTTTTAATTCAGCAAAGCTTGTGTTCTCCGCAACATATAAACCTTCGATCTGATGGAACATTGGCGAATGCGTTTGATCCGAATCACAACGGTAAACACGGCCAGGGCACACGATACGAATTGGCGGCTCACTCGTTTCCATTGTACGGATCTGTACCCCAGAGGTATGCGTACGTAGTAGGTGAGTAGCATCAAAGTAGAAAGTATCGTGCATAGCACGTGCTGGATGGTGACCAGGAATATTTAATGCTTCGAAATTGTGATAGTCATCTTCAACTTCTGGACCAGTTGCAACTGTAAAACCAGCTTTAGTGAAGAACTGACAAATTCGCTCTTGTACCTGAGTAACAGGATGAACCGTACCAATACGTTGACCACGGCCCGGCAATGTAATATCAATCGTTTCACTTGCTAGCTTTTGTGCAAGTGCTGCCTGTTGTAGTGCCGCTTGACGCTCTGTTAATGCAGTATTAATTGTTTCTCGAACAGCATGAATCGCAGCACCTTGTACTTTGCGTTCTTCAGGGTCCATTTTCCCTAATGCTTTCGATTGTTCTGCAAGCTGGCTTTTTTTCCCTGTAAATTGCACACGCACCTGATCAAGTGCAACAAGGTCTTGAGCTGCTGCAATGGCAGCAAGCGCTTCTGTGGTCAGGGCTTCCAGTGACATATTAACTCTCAAAGCAACAAATTTAAAAAATATAATAAAACACTGCATTCTAACAGTTTTTCATCGAATTGATGAAGTTTATCCATCATGAAAAATGTATTAGGCAACAAAAAGATAAAACGTATAAGATAATAGTATCGTCAATGAGATCAACTATTATGGCGCTTAATCAGATTTGGAAACAACAACTTACGCTTGTGACATATGGTAATGAATACCTCCGTCAGAATTTAAGCTTTAACCAATGGCGACAACATCATATTTTCGACCATCATAGTTTTCAGTTTCGTGACTTAGCTTCTCAGCATTTACTCGCTCAACACTTCCAAGTTTGGCTAGAAGCGCTAAAAAAACAAGGCACCACTCAGCTCAGTTTACATTTATCAAGCCTTCTCAATGAAGAGCAAAATCCAAACAGTAATGTCGAGCTCTTACCTTATACTCATTTTATTGTGAGTCATCAAAATGATAAGAAATTTGCTTGGATTTTTGGCCATGAGCTTGCCGAATGGTATAACAATGATAATGAGTTTGAAGCCCCTGCCTCACAAACCTGTGAGCTTCGTTTAGAAACTTTCTGGCGTTTTGAACTCAATGAAAAATTATCAAAAAAAATTGAAGCTGATTTAAAAAATCCGCCATGGCAAGAAATAGCTGATTTTATGGATAGTGAATTATTTCATAGTAAATATGCAGCAGGCTTTGAGGAGCCAGAACTTCAAAATGCTCTTTTTGATGGTACAAATATTAAAAGCTTAGAACCAAAACTTGCATTAATTCCAGAGAATTATCCCGCAGATTATGCCCATCAACTTTTATCTCGTACTCAAGCATTAGCTGACTACTTAGAACAAAAGAAACGTATTGCAAATGATCCTTTGGGAGAAGAACTAGACCAAGAACAACTCATTAATTTAAGAAATTTTACGCAAAAAACTGATGATTTGTTTGCCAAGCTTATTGTAAAAGTTGCCAACCATTATCAGACAGCTCAGATAGTGCCTGTAGTTAAAGCATCTCCATTTGAGCAATCAAATGAAAATCCACAGCATCTCAAGTCTCAGCACCATAAAGGCACTGGTTCAGGCGTTATTAAACTGGTTATTCTAACGATTATTATTTGTGCTTTGGCTTATTATTTTGGACTTTAAAGATTAGAGTTCCCATTGATAAAATAACTCTGTTATTTCGGGGCCGAACTCAGGTAGTTCGGCTTCCCCAATTAATTTAGCTCCCATTTTTTCGTAGAAGAAACGACTTGGATTTTTATTAAAAACTTCTAAGCGAATAAAACTGTATCCTTGATTTAAAGCGCATTGGTAGAACTTTTGAAATAACTCACGTCCTATGCCTTGCTTTTGAACTTCTTTTAAAAGATAAAAAGCCATAATTTCAGCAATATTATTTTCTGGGTTTAAATAACCATCGAGAAAGCCTTTCACTATCCCATTTTCAGTATAGACAAATAACTTATGATCAGGGCTTTTTGCTATTTCTTTCCATAATAACTCCTTATCTAGGATTTTAAGCTCATCTAATATTTCTTGCTTAATTATACCTGTATAGGTTTCTTTCCACCCCTGTACATGTACTTCTGCAATAGATAATGCATCCTTAAGTGATGCTATACGAATATCCATGTCATTTAATGATTTCAATTTACTTCCCTCACGTCACTACTTTTAAAGTGAAGCATTGATTGGTCTCAAACCAACCTACTCAGTTAAAAGTAGCTCTCGAACATGCATTAAAGCAAAACCCAACAAATTTAGTCCTTGCCATAGAGATGGATCTTGAATATGTGGATGGTCCTGCGCCATACCAATTCCCCAAATTTTATCGACTGGAGATGCTTCAACTAAAATACGGTCTTTCGTTGCTAATAAGAATTTCTTCAACTCAGGATGCTGTGAGAATTTGGCAAAATTCGCCTGTACGACAATATCAAACCGTTTTTCTTGCCATATCTGTTCCTCATAATTACGTACTTTGCGACCTAGTTGTTTCGCCTCATTAGGATGTTTAACTTGCAAAATCCGTGCAAAAATTTCTTCATCATTAAATATTTTTGCTTTTTGCGCCATCATATAATGTTCAGCAGTAAAATATCCGATACCCTCTATCTCAAATTGCGCAGGAAACCACTGGCTAAAACAACTCTTATCAACAAGATCAACTTTCTTAGGAGTATGTCCCCAGAAATATAAATATTTGAACTGGTGACCTTGCTGTACTTTTTGAATTAAATCATTAAGAAATTTTTCGTCTTTCATCTTTTATCTCTGATTGTTATCTCTTTTTAAAATAGAACCGCTAAAAATAAAAAAGACCGCTAAAAAGCGGTCTTTCTTTGAATCTCTAAGCTTATGCAGCTAATGCACCTTTAGCTTTTTCAGCTAAAGCAGCAAATGCTACTGCATCATGCATAGCGATGTCAGCTAATACGCGACGGTCGATGATCACTTGAGCTTTTTTCAAGCCATCGATCATACGGCTGTAAGACAAACCGTTTTGACGAGCACCAGCATTGATACGCGCAATCCATAGAGCACGGAATTGACGTTTCTTTTGACGGCGGTCACGGTAAGCGTATTGACCAGCTTTGATTACCGCTTGGAACGCTACGCGGTAAACGCGTGAACGAGCACCGTAGTAACCTTTAGCGCGAGCAAGAATTTTTTTGTGACGACGATGAGCCACTACACCACGTTTTACACGAGCCATTTATAATCTCCTTAGATGTATGGGCACATACGACGAACTGAATTCATGTCAGAAACATGAACCATTACACAGCCGCGTAATTGACGGATACGTTTAGCAGATTTTTTGGTCAAAATGTGGCGCTTGAATGCTTGTTTGCGCTTAAAACCGTTTGCAGTCGCTTTGAAGCGTTTAGCTGCACCACGGCGAGTTTTTAACTTAGCCATAGTAACCTCTTTTAGGCACCTGTTCGGCGCGATTGCACCATTGCAAAATCGACCTGCAGGTAAGGAAGCGCGTATTTTATAGCATGCTGACTAAAATTAAAACTATTAGTTACTGTTTTTATGAGTGCAAGAAAGACTTTTCCAAATTCAACCGTGCCAACAATATCAATAATAAATAAAGCACCTGTGCTTTTTTCCATTTATAATACGATCAAATTATCAACATACGATATTCCTAATGCAGAAACATGATGCATTTGCTGCCTTACGTTACAGAGATTTCTCAATTGTTACGATTAATCAATTTTGCTTAACTTTAGCAATTCTGATTCAAGAAATTATTGTTGCCTACTCACTCTATCAAATCACCAAAGACCCTTTGACTCTAGGTTTAATTGGACTCGCAGAAGCCATTCCTTTTATTGCTCTTTCTCTTTGGGGTGGCTATTTTGCAGATAGATTTAATAAACAGATTATTATGAAGATCTGTTTATTTTTTTCGGTTCCTCTTCCTTTAGTGTTGTGGTCGCTGTTCCATCTGCATGGTCTAGGTCATATCAGCGTAAATTTCCTTTCTTGGGGTATTTATGCTGTTATTTTTGGCTTAGGTACTATACGCGGGTTTTATAATCCCTCTGCAACGTCTTTAAAACCATTTTTGATACCTCGTGAACTGTATGCAAATGGTGCAACATGGACGACGATCGGTTGGCAAAGTGGTGTAATTATCGGGCCAATGCTTGGTGGTTTCATGCTTGCCTATTTAGGCCGAGAAACAAGTCTATTTAGTGTTGCGGTTTTACTTGGTATTTGTTTCATCTTAATTAACCTATTGCATAAGCGTACTTTTCCTAAAATTGAAACTGCTAATGTTTTAGAAAGTTTAGGAGATGGTTTCCGTTTTATCTGGAAAACTAAAATTGTTCTTTGGGCAATTTCTCTTGATTTAGCTTCTGTTTTATTTGGTGGAGTCATCGCATTATTACCAATTTTTGCAGAAGATATCTTAAAAGTCGGCCCAGAAGGACTGGGATATTTGCGTGCGGCGCCATCTATTGGAGCACTCGTCACTATGATTGCTTTGACTCGCTTCCCGCCAACTCAACATGCATGGCGTAACATGCTACTTGCTGTTGCAGGATTTGGTGTTTTCACGATTCTTTTCGCATTCTCAAACAACATGTGGTTATCACTATTTGCGTTGGCTATGACAGGCGCTTGTGACAGTATTTCAGTTGTGGTTAGACAAACCATTTTGCAAATTTTTCCACCAGAAAATATGCGTGGTCGCGTTGCTGCTGTAAACGGAATGTTCGTTTCATCAAGTAATGAGCTTGGTGCATTTGAGTCAGGTTTAGCAGCCAAATATTTAGGAACAATTGCAGCGACTATTTTTGGGGGTTGTATGACACTTGCAGTGGTCACCTTCTGTTGGCTAAAAACCAATGACCTATTTAAAGTCGATATTACTAAAAGCTCAGAAGACTAGTTAAACCATTTTAATAAAAGCATCTTCGGATGCTTTTATTTTAAATAAAATCTGTAATCACCCAATAAATAAAAATATAGCGTCCTGCTTTAGCAATCAAAACTATAATTAAAAAGCGCCAAAAATTTTCTTTGAATAAACCTGCAGCTAAAGTAATTGGGTCACCAATCACAGGTGTCCAACTTAGCAGCAGTGAATAAAACCCATACTTATGATAAAAACGCTGAGCTTGTTCTAAACGTTTTTCAGAAACTGGGAACCACTTTTTGTGTTTAAACTGCTCTATTTTTAAACCAAGCCACCAGTTCACACACGAGCCAAGTACATTTCCGAAAGTGGCGATAGAAATTAGAAGAAAAGCAGAATATTCTTTTTTTAATAATAAGGTGGCGAGTACAGCTTCTGATTGTAACGGTAATAATGTAGCAGCACCAAACGCGCTCAAAAAAAGTAAAAAGTAACTTAGCATATTAAATTAGACCAAATCACCTTTCACTTTATTCATTACGCTACCAATAAGAGTTAGATGACTTTAATTGATAGTGCTTTTTGTACCGCAGGACGTGCCGTCAAGCGAACAATATATTCTTGTACATAAGGATAATCCACTAGCTGAATACCTTGCCATTCATAGCGCAAGATCCAAGGTAAAATTGCCATATCAGCAATCGAGTATTCACCTGCAACAAACTTCTGACCAATAAGCTGCTTATTCAGCACACCATATAAGCGCTTAGTTTCATTTATATAGCGGTCTATCGCATATGGAATTTTTTCTGGTGCAAAGCGGTTAAAATGATGATTCTGCCCTAGCATAGGCCCTAGTCCACCCATTTGCCACATGAGCCATTGTTCAACTTCAACTCGCTCTTGCTCATCAGTTGGATAAAATAATCCAGTTTTTCGACCTAGATATTGCAGGATCGCACCTGATTCAAATATTGAAATTGGCTCACCACGAGGTCCATCTTGGTCAACAATTGCCGGAATTTTATTATTTGGAGAAATTCTCAGAAAGTCTGGTTGAAATTGATCATTTTCTAAAATATTGATTGGGTAAAGAGTGTAGTCCAGTCCCATTTCTTCTAAGGCAATTGTGATTTTATGTCCATTGGGAGTTCCCCAATAATATAGATCAATCATTCTATTTTCCTATTCATCGTTATCATGACTGCGTCTTGCGTTATAGCATGTTTTAAGAGGGACGATGAGATTTCTAACACTAAAAAATACATAAAATTCAAGAATTGAATTTCTTTTAAAAGATATAGCAATTGTCTTAAATAAAACTGAACAGAGAAAATTAAATCATCTTTTTTTATTATGATAAGGATATAAAAAAGCACTGCTTTTGCAGTGCTTTTTTTGAGTATTACTTTTTCTTTTTAGGTCCAAGTAACATACCCATTTGACGGCCTTCCATTTTAGGTGCTTGTTCCACAACCCCAAACTCAGCAACATCAGCTTCAATCTTTTGTAATTGAGCTAAGCCAAGTTGTTGGTGAGCCATTTCACGACCACGGAAACGTAAAGTGATTTTCACTTTGTTTCCTTCTTCAAGGAATTTCAAAATAGCACGAAGCTTAACTTGATAATCACCAACATCAGTTGCAGGGCGCAGTTTGATTTCCTTCACTTGCACTTGATGCTGTTTTTTCTTCGCATCTTTTTGCTTCTGCTTAAGGTCAAACAAGTGCTTGTTGTAATCCATAATTTTACAAACAGGCGGCTCGGCGTTTGCAACGATCTCAACTAGGTCAAGATCTGCCTCTTCAGCAGCGCGCAGTGCTTCATTTAATGAAACAATTCCTTTTTGCTCACCGTCAGCACCAACGAGGCGTACTTCTTTTGCACGGATCTCGTCGTTAATTGCTGGACGGTTGCTTTTTGCACCTTGTTGTTGGTTACGGTCAGGCTGTTTAATCTTTCTTACTCCACAATATACCGGCCACGTTCGGCGACGGCAGACTTCACTAAGTCAATGAATGCATCTACTGACATAGTACCTAAATTTTTTCCTGAGCGGGTACGCACATTCACTGTACCTTCTTCAACTTCTCGATCACCAAGAACTAATAGGTAAGGAATACGCTCTAGAGTACGCTCACGAATCTTAAATCCGATTTTTTCATTTCTCAAGTCAGAAATAGCACGAAGGCCATTTTCTTTGAGTTTTGCTACGACTTTCTCACAAGCTTCAGCTTGAGAGTCGGTAATATTCATGACACATGCTTGTAACGGTGACAACCAAGGTGGCATGAAACCAGCGTAGTGTTCAATTAGTATACCAATAAAACGCTCAAAACTGCCAAGAATTGCACGATGCAACATTACAGGCTGATCACGATCATTGTCTTCAGTTACATAAGACGCATCTAAACGTTCTGGTAAGTTGAAGTCACACTGAATAGTACCACACTGCCATACACGTCCGAGACAGTCTTTCAATGAGAATTCAATTTTCGGACCGTAGAACGCACCTTCACCAGGTTGTAATTCCCATTCGAGACCCGCTGCATCTAAAGCATCTGCTAAAGATTTTTCAGCCATATCCCAAAGTGCATCATCACCGACACGTTTTTCTGGACGTGTAGAAAGTTTCATTTGCACTTCTTCAAAGCCAAAATCTTTATAAACTTCTAAAGTCAGCTTAATAAAGTCTGCAACTTCTTGACCGATCTGTTCTTTAGTACAGAAAATATGTGCGTCATCTTGTGTAAAGCCACGTACACGCATAATGCCGTGTAAAGAACCTGATGGTTCGTTACGATGACAAGAACCAAACTCTGCTAAACGAATCGGTAGATCACGGTAAGACTTCAAACCTTGGTTGAAAACTTGCACATGACATGGGCAGTTCATTGGCTTAACCGCATAGTTACGATTCTCAGAATGAGTCGTAAACATGTTGTCAGCATAGTTCGCCGCATGACCTGATTTTTCCCACAATGTAAAATCTACGATTTGTGGTGTCTTAATCTCAAGGTAACCATTGTCTTGCTGAACTTTACGCATGTATTGTTCAAGTACTTGGTAAATAGTCCAGCCATTTGGATGCCAGAACACCATACCCGGTGCTTCTTCTTGCATATGGAACAAGTCTAAAGCTTTACCAATTTTACGATGGTCACGCTTTTCAGCTTCTTCGATACGTTTGATGTATGCAGCGAGCTGTTTTTTGTCTGCCCAAGCTGTACCATAAATACGTTGAAGCTGTTCGTTCTTCGCATCACCACGCCAGTATGCACCAGAGATTTTAGTGAGCTTGAACGATTTTAAGAATTTAGTATTCGGTACGTGTGGACCACGACACATATCCAAATAATCTTGATGGTAGTACAAGCCCATTTGTGTTTCTTCAGGCATGTCTGCAATCAAGCGTAATTTGTATTCTTCGCCACGCGCAGTGAATTCAGCAATAACTTCATCACGTGGTGTCATTTTTTTAACGACATCGTAATCTTGATCAATGAGCTTTTTCATACGCTCTTCGATAGCTGCCATATCATCTAATGTAAAAGGACGTGGCATCCAGATGTCGTAGTAAAAACCTTCTTCAATGACTGGACCAATCACCATCTTGGCTTCCGGGAAAAGCTGTTTAACAGCATGCCCTACAAGGTGTGCACAAGAATGGCGAATAATTTCAAGACCTTCCTCATCTTTTGGAGTGATAATTTGTAAGGTCGAATCTTCGGTAATTAAGTCACATGCATCAACTAAGCGATCATTTACACGGCCAGCAATAGTATTTTTTGCTAGACCAGGCCCGATACTTTGGGCAACTTCCATAACAGATACAGCGTGATCAAAACTCTTTTGATCGCCATTTGGCAATGTGATAATTGGCATAAAAAAATCCTTAAGGAGTGATGCCCTATACGAAGGAGCATTTCACCGCGAGATTATGATCGAGGCGAACCTCAAAATATAAAAACGGTGTAAATCAAAGTTAAAAAACCTGAAAGATTTTACACTTGTTCAAGCAATGTGAAAACCTTTGAGTCCATAAAATCATAAATACATTTTGCTTATCACGTAAACAGCAATAAATGACTTAAAAAATATATTGAGATGATTTTTAAACATGTTTAACACAAGTGGTTTAAGATGAAGAAAATAGCATTTCTGCTCATTTTTTGACTGGAGGGTATCGTTCTTTAAGACTAAAGCATAGATGCTTTGATTAATATTAAATCATATGTTCAAAGAATGAATTAAAAATAGAACACGGAGTTGTTTCACATGGTTAGTGCTTATGATGAGTTACCACGCACACCCGCAAACTTTGTTGCGTTATCACCTCTACGCTACCTAGAACGTGCGGCTTATATTTACCCAGATCAAGCTTCGATTATTCATGGTAAGCGCCAAATTTCATGGAAAGAAACTTATCAGCGCTGCTGTCAATTTGCATCTCAGCTCAAGCAGCTGGGAATTGAGAAAAATGATACGGTATCCGTTTTATTGCCAAATATTCCAGCCATGATTGAAGCGCATTTTGCAGTTCCTATGGCGGGTGCGGTACTTAATACCCTCAATACACGTTTAGATGCAAAAACAATCGCTTTCATGTTGGAACATGCTGAAAGTAAAGTACTGTTGGTTGACCCTGAATTTGTGAATTTGGCAAGAGAGGCTCTCTCACTTATTCCGAATCAACACATTATTGTAATTGATGTAGCCGATACGGAATACGAAGGTGAAAATCAGTTTTTAGGTTCCTTTGAATATGAAGAATGGATCACTCAAGGCGACATTAACTTCTCTTGGCATTTACCAGAAGATGAGTGGGATGCGATTAGCTTAAATTACACATCTGGAACTACAGGTAATCCTAAAGGTGTGGTCTATCATCATCGCGGAGCTTATCTTAATGCTGCAAGCAATATCTTGGCTTGTGGAATGAAACCACGTGCTGTGTATTTATGGACACTGCCGCTCTTTCATTGTAATGGCTGGTGTTTTGCGTGGAGCATAGCAGCAAGTGGTGGAACCAATATTTGTTTACGCAAAGTCGATCCAGAATTAGTCATGCAATTGATTGCAGAACACAAAGTTGATTATTTCTGTGGTGCACCTATTGTTCTTTCAATGATTCTTAACTTACCCAAAGAAAAACAAGCGAACTTTGATCACCATGTTGAAGTTATGGTTGCTGGGGCAGCTCCCCCTGTTGCCATTATTGAAGGGATGCGAAACATGGGGATTAACGTAAACCATGTATATGGCTTAACAGAAACTTATGGACCTTCTGCCCTATGTGCTTCTCAATCTGGATGGAATGAGCTATCAATTGCTGAACAAGCCCAACTTCATTCCCGTCAAGGCGTACCCTACCCGTTGCAAGACAGTATGCGTGTGTTAGACCCCGAGACTATGGAACCTGTACCTAATGATGGTCAAACCATGGGAGAAATCATGTTCCGTGGCAATATTGTCATGAAAGGCTATTTAAAGAACCCTAAAGCAACTCAAGAAGCCTTTGCTGGCGGATGGTTCCATACGGGAGACTTAGCCGTTTGCCACCCAGATGGTTATGCAAAAATTACTGATCGTTCGAAAGACATTATTATTTCAGGTGGAGAAAACATTTCATCTTTAGAAGTAGAAGATGTTTTGTATAAACATCCTGCTGTATTAACCGCTGCGGTAGTCGCTAAACCCGATGCACGTTGGCAAGAAGTACCATGCGCGTTTATTGAATTAAAGATGGGTACTACAGCAACACCTGAAGAAATTATTGCACACTGCCAAAAAGAATTAGCGCGCTTTAAAGTGCCTAAAGATGTGGTTATTACAGAAATTCCGAAAACATCGACAGGTAAATTACAGAAATTTATCTTACGTGAATGGGCAAAAGAACGGGCTGAAAATGTATAAATAAAAAAAGCGACGCCTTGAGCGTCGCTTTTTTATGGAAGAGCATTTAGCCTTGATCAGACAATAGGGCAATTTGCTGCACATAGTTCACAAATTTACCTTTTGACACCTCAAGCTCTGCTTCACTCACTTGTTGACTCTTATCACGGTTGATTCTCAACACATGCTGACGCAAGGTGTGACGTTCCGATGCATTATAAATTTTACTAAATTCATTAATTGCAGGGTCGCCTTGTTCGATCATACGATCAACCCAACGCATCAATTGAGCCTGTTTTTTTGCGCCTTGCTGCGGAGTTAAATAAGACAAAATAACGGTCTCATCTTCATTACGCAATAATTTACCAATACGTTGAAACTGACGACGACGAGCTTCAAAAGAACTAATGTTCTGCACTTCCATTAACGCATCAATTAAACGTTCATCAACTGGGAGTTTTTGAATCTGCTTAATAGAAAGTTGTGCTAACTGCTCACCTAAAGCAGCCATACGTTGAACTGCTTTTTTCTGCTCTGTCTTACTTGCACGTCCTTCTAAAGAGCCAAAATCTTCTTCAGTATAACGTTGGGGACGACGTGCCACGATTAATCTGCCTCATAAAATTTTGCGGCGAATAACGCCTGTACTTCATTTAATGCCTGCTCTTCGTCGGTACCATCAATGACCAATCGTAAAGTGGTCCCTTTACCTGCACCTAACATCAGCAAAGACATAATATTTTTTGCATCTACTAAATGATCGCCTTTTCCAATTTGGATCGACGAACGAAATTTTGTAGTGACCTCTATCAGTTTTCCTGATGCACGAGCATGTAAACCGAGTTTATTAATTACATCAACAGTTGTGTCTATCATGACCAGTGCTTCATTTCTCTGTGTAAGACCTGAACAGACCATTCTGCCTCAAGTGCTTGTTTTAGTCTATCTACGATATAAACGGAACGATGTTGACCACCAGTACAACCAATAGAAATCGTCATATAGTGACGATGTCCTTCAGCAAATGCTGGAAGCCATTTTTTTAAGAAGTGAAGAATATCGTCAAACATTTCGTTTGCTTGCGGACTTGCTTCTAAAAATTGTCTTACTGGCTCATCCAAACCAGAAAAACGTCTCAATTCTAAATCCCAATGCGGATTTGGTAAATGCCGTACATCAAAAACATAATCAGCATCTAAAGGAATGCCATGTTTATATCCAAATGACTGCAATATCACGATGAGCTTATCTGACTGCCCCAATTTAGACAGTAAAATATGCTTTAAATCATGCACACTTTTATCTGTTGTATCAATATGAACAGTAGCGCGGAACTGAATTGGCAGCAGTAACTGCTTTTCTTCATGAATACATTGCAACAGACTTTTAAAACGATTGGCTAATGGATGTGGACGACGTGATGCACTAAAACGTGCGATCAAATCCTGATCTTGCGTAGTCAGATAAATCACATCAACTGTGCCATGTTTTTGTAGTTGCTCAAAAACATGATCGAACTCTTGCATATCTGCACGAGTGCTTCGAACATCCACACCTAATGCCAATTGCTCTAGGTTATTTTCATGATCTAGCTTTGCCACAATTTCGGGCAGCAATGCCAAAGGCAAATTATCAATACAGTAATAGCCCAAATCTTCTAACACTTGGAGAGCTGAAGATTTTCCTGAACCAGACTGTCCTGTCACGATAAGTATACGCTTCATGGCATGGCTGTCCTTTGATCTGTTTATTGGGGTGTAAAGGCAACTTCTAAATTATCAATCAAACGAGTTGCACCCAATTTTGCCGCGATGAACAACACAATATCACGATCAAACTGAGTAGCAGGTAACAGATTTGACTGACGAGCTTCGACATAATCCACAACAAACCCATTATCTGTCAACTGAGTTTTGATATCTTCTAAAACTTGTTGTAGATCTTTGCCTTGATGTAACTGCTGCTCAGCTTGCTTTAAACTTTGATAAATAACCGGAGCGACCTGACGTTGCTCTGGACTTAAATAACCATTTCTTGAACTAAGAGCTAAGCCATCTGCTGCACGAACAATTGGCACACCAATTACTTCTAGCGGGATATTTAAATCTTGTACAAACTGGCGAATCACTGCTAACTGTTGGTAATCTTTTTGACCAAAGAAAGCATAGTTAGGTTGCACAATATTAAAGAGTTTGGTGACCACCAAAGCTACGCCATCAAAATGACCTGGACGCGAGCTACCACATAAAGCATCAGTAATTTGGCTAACACTTATATTGGTTAAACGTGGCTGAGTACCGTACATTTGCTCAACTGATGGTGCAAAAATAATGTCACAACCAACATCGGCTAATAGACGACTATCTTGTTCTAAAGTACGAGGATAGTTGTCAAAATCTTCACCCGGTCCAAATTGAGTTGGATTTACGAAGATACTAACAACCACAACATCACATAACTTTTTCGCTTCACGAACAAGTGTGAGATGTCCTTCATGTAGATTTCCCATTGTTGGGACAAAACCAATAATTTTACGCGCAGCTCTAGCAGGATTTAAAGAAGCTGCAAGACCTTGTATGGTGGTTTCTGTTTTCATGAATTACAGCTCAACGTGGAAAGTATGTTCTTTGGCTGGAAATGACTGGTCCTGCACAGCAGCATGAAAAGCTTTAAAAGCATCTAGGATTGCTGTTTCACCAGATTGTTCTTTCATAAAGTTACGGACAAAACGCGCAACTCGACCAAAAGTTAAGCCCAACATGTCCTGTACTACAAGTACCTGACCATCAGTCGCATTACCCGCACCAATACCAATCACAGGTGTATTTGGAAATAGTTCAGCAATTTCTTGTCCCAACTGAGCAGGAACACATTCAAGCAATAGAACTGCCGCACCTGCTTCAACCACTGCCGTACAGTCAGCAATAAGTTGATCAGCTGCTTCACGTGTTTTAGCTTGTAATTTGTAACCGCCAAATACGTGTACAGATTGAGGAGTTAAACCTAAATGTACGCACACAGGTACACCATTACGAGTTAACACTTGTACAGTTTCACTTAGCCAAGCGCCGCCTTCGATTTTGATCATCTGGGCACCAGCTTGCATAACTGTTCTTGCGTTTTGCAAAGCATCATTTAAAGTGGCATAACTCATAAATGGTAAATCAGTCATAATCAAAGCATGCTGGTTACCACGACGCACAGCCGCCGTATGATAAGCCATGTCCTCAACAGTTACAGGTAAAGTTGAGTCACGACCTTGAATTGCCATTCCAAGAGAATCACCAATTAAGATTGTATCAATTTCAGCAAGTTCCATTGCTTTTGCCATACTCGCATCGTAACAAGTTAGACAAGAGAACTTACGTCCTTCGGCTTTAAATTTTCTTAAGTCACTTAGACTAATCATGATGGTATCCTCTACAGGAGTTTGCAGAACGTAATAAGTCAGGCTTTAAGCCCAAGACTCATCAGCAAGTACAGTCAGCGTAGGCTGCTGTATGAGTTCTAAATTTTTAAGTGGCTGATCGTTAATATGTAAATCAGCGTCTAAATCTAATAAAGGAATTACAACGAAATCTCGCTCTAGAATTCCAATGTGTGGCACAGTTAAGCGCTCATTTTGAATTTTTTCATCACCATATATAAGCAAATCCAGATCCAAGGTACGCTCTCCCCAACGACGAAGGCGTACACGACCAGCTTCTTGCTCAAATCGCTGTAACTGGTCTAACAAATCTAAAGGCATGAGATCCGTATTTAGCTCTGCAACTGCATTTAAATAATTTGGTTGATCTTGAGGCCCCATAGGTGGACTTTGATAAAGTTTAGAAACTTTCACTCCACCTAAAGTTTTAAGCTTAGCAATGGCTTCAGATAAGATTTGGCGCGAATCACCCAAATTACTTCCTAAACCAATATAGGTCTTCGTTGTCATTGCGTTGGCCCAAAAATAACTTGGCTTAAATCGCGTTGTACTCGCTTACGCTTCAAAATCGGATGGTCGCTCATCACCCCAGCTTCTGAAGCAGAGGCTTTTTCAACGAAACGACCCATCGATTGTTCTTGTCGAGCACGTTCTTTTTTTCCACGACGGCTGCGTGGTTCAAGAATATCAACCAAAGGTTCGATTTCCGTCTCAACTTTATTGCTTTCAACAGGTTCAGCAACAGCTTTACGACGGTTTCTAGCCTTCTGACGATTGTACTGGCTAATTGCAGCTTCTTTTTCGTCATTCGACATTTCTTGGTAGGCTTCCCACCAGCTTCCCATTCCCTGTGTTGTGTCATCACCTGACTTTTCACGAAGTAACAAGAAGTCAAAACCAGCACGGAAACGCGCATGTCCAGCCAATGCTTCAATTTGCTGTGGTTTCGGGTTAAGCAAACGGGTCTGCATTTCCCAAACTTCACGAATAAAAGTTTCTGCAAAACGAGGAATCACAGTGCGTGTTGCCTGACGTTTTAAGACATCTAAACCAGCTTGTGCACGCGCTTCAGCTGGTACCACACCTTTAGATAAATAAAATTCACAACGCTCTAAAAATGGTTGCCACAATAAGACTGCATAGAAAAATGCAGGGTTAATTGTTTTACCCACTTGAATACGCTGATCTGTATTCTTTGCTGCTCTTAGAATAAATGGAGTGAGGTTAGGCTGAATATCGGCAAACAGTTGTTTCCAAACACCAAACTCAATCAACATTGGCAAAACACGCGCCAAATGTCCCATTGTAAAGAGCTTCTGAGACTCATCATATAAACGATGCGGAGAAACATCACGCAATAGTTGCGTCATCTCTGCATCAAATATATCGAGAATATCTGAATCAATTTTAAAATTTAACTTCGCTGCAAAACGTAAAGTCCGCAGCATACGCACAGGGTCTTCTTCGAAGCGCTGTGCCGGATCACCTAATAAACGTAGAGTTTTATTTTTTACATCGTCAATTGCTTTGCAGAAATCAAGCACAATACTCTTACGCGGTTGGTAATATAGCGTATTGATTGAAAAGTCACGGCGAGCAAAGTCTTGTTCGATGGTTCCCCAGTTATTGTCACGTAAAATCATGCCTGAAGCACTAGTGACTGCTTTTTTTGGAGGAGCACGGAAAGTTGCAACTTCAATAAGCTCACGCCCTGAATAGACATGTGCTAATTCAAATCGACGGCCAATGATTCGACAGCGTCGACCAAAAACTTCTTTAATCTGGGAAGGTGTTGCATTAGTGACTGCATCGAAATCTTTAGGATTAAGCCCTAGCATTAAATCACGGACACCACCCCCAACAATATAAGCTTCATAGCCAGCTTTTGTCAGGCTATCGATCACATCTAAAATCGAAGAAGGAAGTTGGGCTGTGGACAAACCACATTTTGACGCTCGCAAGGTTTGCAAAAGACGCTGTCTCCTACGTCAGGACGTAAATAACAAGTTGTCGCTAATCATAGCTCTAACGCACACAAAGGGCAATTTGATTCTCTGTAGTTTGCGCATGAAATGATAATTGACAGACAGATGATTTATAAAGTCAAACGCGTTTTATTCTTTTCAAAAATGGCGGGACCAATGCCCTTTACGTTTTTAAATTCATCAATATTTTTAAAGCCACCATTCTTTTGACGGTATTCCACAATTGCCTGAGCCTTTTTCTCACCAATACCTTTTAGCTTTTGGAGCTCATCAATATTGGCTTGATTCAAGTGAATTTGCCCTGACGAATCAGTCATAACTGAACTTTTTGGGCTATTAGAATGAGCGGAGCGCTGCATGCTCAAATTCTGATCATACCTCTGCTGTTTAGCCTTCCACTCCTTAAAATTTTGATCAAAAGATTGAGCCTGAACTAGCGTTGATGAGATCAGGCTCCAAAATAAAATAATGAAAATATTGTGCTTATTCTTCCAAAGATTCATGCTGAGCTGCATGTGTTTTTTCCCCTAACTTTAACTGCCGCTTTGCCTGATTCCACAATTCATCCATTTCAGACAAGGTCATGTCCTCTAATGTTCTTTGCTGTTTTTGCGCTTGATCTTCAATAAAAGCAAAACGGCATCTAAATTTATGTATTGTCGATAAAAGTGATGTTTCACTTGAAATCGCAAGTTTACGTCCAACATTGACTAATGAAAACAGGCAATCTCCAAATTCGTCTTGAATTTCATCAACATTTTGATTTTTTAGGGCTTGCTTAAACTCATCCAACTCTTCTTCTAGTTTTTCATAAGCATCTTCTACCGTTTCGAAATCAAACCCAACCTTAGCTACATTTGCTTGAATTTCTTGTGTCTGTAACAGGGCTGGCCCATGTTTAATTTCATCTAATCTTGATTGCGGCTTGCCTTGTTTTTCTTGTTGCTTAATTTGCTTCCAAAGCTCACTTACTTGTTCTGGTGTTAAATTATTAAATTGATCTGTCTGAAAAACATGGGGATGACGGCGTATTAACTTTTCACTTATTGCCTCAACAACATCTTGAAAGTTAAAAGCGCCTTGCTCACTAAACATTTGTGATTGAAACACAACCTGTAATAACAAATCGCCTAGTTCATTTCTAATTTCATTAATATCGCCATGGCGGATGGCGGACTCGACTTCATACGCCTCTTCAATCGCATATTTAGTCAGTGACATTGGGGTTTGTTGTTGATCCCACGGACATTTTTCACGTAACTCTTGCATGATTTTAAGCAATTTATCCATGGTAACTCTCAAGTTTAAAAAGTCGGTCAGTCAATCTAAGATTTTAATTTGTTATGATCAAAATCAAAGCGATTAAATCAGTCGCACTATTGTACTGACAAAGAGAAAAAAGATGAGATACAGTATTCTGATTAGTGGTGCCGCTCAAGGTATTGGGGCTGAAATTGCACGTGTATTCTACAAACAAGGATATAAAGTAGGCATTTATGATATTAATGAATCGCTTGCTCAGGAACTAGCAAATGACTTAGGGCCAAATGCCCGTGCCGGCTATCTAGATGTAAGTGACTACAGCCAGTGGCAACACATATTAAAAGAATTTACCGAATGGGCTGGTGAACTTAATATTTTGGTAAATAATGCAGGTATTTTATATTCTGGCGCGTTTGAAACGACTGATATTAAAGCTCATCAAAGAACAATAAATATTAATGTAAACGGCGTAATCAATGGCTGTCACGCTGCTCTCCCTTACTTAAAGCAAGCGTTTTTTGCACGTGTTATCAACCTCTCTTCAGCCTCTGCAATTTATGGGCAAGCTGATTTGATTTCTTATTCTGCTAGTAAATTTGCAGTTCGTGGAATTACTGAAGGTTTAGATGTGGAATGGAAAAAATATGGTATCCGTGTTTTAGATGTGATGCCGCTATTTGTCCAAACTGCAATGGTTAACAATATGGATGCAGGCACCATTCAGAATATGGGGATAGATTTAACCCCAAATGATATTGCTCAGCAGGTGCTTACGCTTGTAGAGAAAAAGGCTCATTTTTGGACGCCTACCCACACTCCAGTGGGTATAAAAACCAAACTGCTTTATCAGCTCTCAACGTTGAGCCCACAATTTCTAAATCGACTAACCAATATTTATTTATCTAGAAAGTAATTTGCAATAAAAAGGCTGTCATTTGACAGCCTTTTTACTTAATTTATTAAACTCCTTGAATCATGCGTCGAGCACTAATGATTCCTGGTTGTTGCTCTAGGCGAGCCAATAAACGAGAAAGCTGCGCTAAACCTTTAACCTCAATGAGCAACTTCATATTGGCAATACCATCTGCCTCAGAAATTGTATTAACCTGACGAATATTGATTTGGTCAGAGAAAATCACTTGAGTTAAGTCTTTAAGCAGACCACGACGATCATAAGCTTCCACCACAATTTGAACGCTTTGACCACGTGTTGGCTGCATTTCCCAATCAGCTTCAACAGCACGCTCTGGCTCTTGCTTAATCATACGCTGATAGTCAGAGCAAATGACTTTATGGATGCTGACACCACGGTTCAAAGTAATATATCCAGCGATTGATTCACCATGCACCGGCTGACAGCACTGAGCGATGTGCAGTTCTACATTATCCAAACCATCAATTAAAATGCCATGTGCTGATAGCGTATGGCTAGCACGCGGATTTAACGTTGGTTTAAGTACTAGTTCAGGCTCATCCTGATCTAGATGCATTTGGCGGTTCACCTGATTAATCAGAGCATGTAAGCTAATATCGCCACTGACCAAATTCACCAAAATGTCATCGCCGGTCTTCACATTAAAATGTGATGAATAATCGTTTAGATCGATACTTTTTGGGTGAATCGCAAGACGAGCTAACTCTTTATTAAGCAGTTCTCGGCCTACTTCAAGATTCTTACTACGGTCTTGCTGTCTAAACCAATGACGCAACTTGTCACGTGCACGAGAGGTTTTAATATAACCCAAAGAGTTCACCAACCAATCACGGTTTGGTTCACGATCTTTTTTAGTTAAAATTTCAACCTGTTCACCCGTTTTTAAAGTATAGGTAAGTGGCACATAACGCTGGTTGACCCGCGCTGCATAACACTTATTCCCTACTTCTGTATGCACATGATAGGCAAAATCTAAAACTGTTGAGCCACGCGGCAATTCTTTAATATCACCATCACGACTGAAAACATAAATCTTCTCAAAGCCTTCAAAGTCTTGTAACTGTTCAAAGCCTTCTGTTTCATCTTCGTTTTGATGTACCGTCGTTTCATTACGCTCTTGATAGTGTTCTAAAACAGCACGTAATGAATGCAAACGATGGTTAAAGGAATGGTCGGTATTCTTTGAACCTTCTTTATAGTTAAAGTGTGAACATACGCCTAACTCTGCTTCATCATGCATCTCATGAGTACGAATTTGCACTTCAAGAGATTTATTTTCAGCAATTACAGCCGTATGCAAAGAACGGTAACCATTGGCTTTCGGATTGGTAATATAGTCATCAAACTGATGCGGAATATGACGCCAGATTTGATGTACGATACCTAAAGAGTGGTAACACTCTGGCACACTATTGACCAACACACGCAAAGCACGAATGTCATAAAGTTGGTCGAAGCTCAGGTTTTTGCTCTTCATTTTTCGATAAATCGAATAAATGTGTTTTGCACGACCTGTAATTTCAGCTTCAATACCGTAAGACGCTAACTCATTTTTCAAACGGTCAATGACGAACTGAATATAATGCTCACGCTCTAAACGCTTTTCGTTGAGTAATGAAGCAATCTCTTTATAGCGATCTGGAGCCAAATAGCGAAACGCTAGATCTTCAAGTTCCCATTTAAGCTGAGCAATACCAAGTCGATGTGCCAACGGCGAATAAATAGTAAGAATTTCACGCGCTACACGTTCTTGGCGTTCACGAGAGGAATTTGCAAGCTCTCGCAAAGAATAAGTACGTTCAGCAAGTTTAATTAAAACAACACGAACATCTTCGGTCACCGAAATCAACATTTTATAAATGCCGCTTAAATGTTCTCGTTGATTATTATTAAAGTGATCTTCTAACCGTTTATTTTTTTCAATAAGTTCTGAGAGTTTACCCATTGCCAAAGTACCTTTGACAAGGTTGTAAACTTGCTCCCCGAATTTCTGTTTTACTTCTTCTATATCGGTAATGCCTTCACGCACACTACGATAAAGCATTGCTGCTGATAAAGTATCTTCATCTACATGGAGATGTGCCAGAATGTCGGCCATTCCAACGCCTGTAGCAAAAGTATTGGAACGATGATTAACCGTTGAATCTAACTCTTTTTGCAGGGTTAAATGAGCGACTTTTTCAAGTTGTTCAAGCTCCGCCCCATCTAATATTTCACGCACCCGATCCAACCATGAGGCTAAACCGATTTGCGTTTCGGCGGCATGCTCTACAGTCGTTTCCTCTGACAACTCGGTTAGTTGTTCAGGTAACTGTTCACGTACTGTGACCATACCATTCTCCTCAATATGTAACTCATGTTTTTAATCGTTTATCTCTTGAATTTTTTCAAATAGTGCAATGGATTCAACATGTTCGGTATGCGTAAACATGTCCATCACTGCTGCTTTTTTTAACTGGTAACCATATTGGACCAAAACACCCGCATCCCTTGCCAGTGTAGCTGGATTACATGATACATAAACGATTCTTTTTGCTCCAAAATTTGATACATACTGCATAATTTCATATGCACCAGCACGAGGAGGATCAATCAATAATGCATCAAATCCTTGATTTGCCCAAGAATGATGCGAAAAATCTTTTGTTAAATCTTGTGAAAAGAAGGTTGCTTGCACCAAACTATTGCATTCCGCATTAGCTGTTGCTCGCTGCACCATTTCTTCACTCCCTTCAACACCGACAACCTGACCACTCTCACCAACACATCGTGCTAACGGGAGTGAGAAATTGCCCAAACCGCAAAATAGATCAAGCACCTTTTCACCTGGTTGCAACTGAAGCAATTCACATGCCAATTGAACCATCTGTTCATTTACTGTGGCATTGACCTGAGTAAAATCCAATGGCGAAAAAGCAAAATTTACATTAAACCTTTCCAAGGCATAATGTAAACGTAAAGCACCGTGTTCATCATCAATACGACGAATGCTTTCAGGACCTTTAGGTTGCAAATACAACTGCCACCCTTTGTGTAACGCAAATTGCTTTAATTGGTTGACATCAGAATTGTTTAATTTTTCTACATGACGAACCAATAAAGAAATTTCATTATCACCTTTTGCTAATTCTACATGACCAATGTGCGCTTTGCCTTTTAGACTTTGGAGTAAAGTGCGTAACTCAGGCAGACTATTTGATAAGTTTTTATCCAAAACACTACAGCTATGGATCGAAGTTAAACGATTACTATGATGTTCGCGAAAACCCATGATTAAGCGATCTGGTTTTGGCAAATAGCGCACGCCTATTCGAGCACGACGACGATAATCACTTTGTAAAGATCGAATCGGTTCTAGCCACTGTTCAGGTTGAATACCTGCGAAATGCTGTAAATGTGACTGGAGTACATTTTGTTTTAAACGGATTTGTTCATCAGGGTGAATATGCTGCATGCTACATCCACCACAGATACCATAATGAGGACAAATTGCCTCGATACGATGTGCTGAAGGTTCTCCTAACAACTGCAACATTTCAGCTTCTTCAAGACGCTTCGCTTGATGGGTAATCCGAGCTTTTACAGTTTCTCCTGGCAATGCATAACGAATAAAAACTTTTTTGCCATGCTTATCTGCCGGATGATCTGGATGAGAACCATAATGCGCAATTCCACGCCCCTCATGAGAAAGTGTTTCCACCTGAAAAATATATTCAGATTGTTGAAGGTTGCGAGATTTGGCTTGTTGTTTCAAAGAATGAACCTAAAAATCTGAAGAATTAAAATAGTGAGAAGTAAATTCAGTATGTTTCGAAGTACGTTCCCATACTTCAAGGAAGTCGGCTTGCTGTGGCATAGTCTGTAAATATTCAATACTCGAACTGATCCAGTGGTTATGCTCATCTGCATTTAATTGGCCTTTTAGTACTAACCAACGCAAATAAATAAACCATGTATTGAGCACATCCCCTTCACAATAGCTCGTCAATTTTAACCACTGTTGATTACGAACATATTCAGGCACATGATAACCCGACTCACCACGCTTACCCGGTAAACCTAAAATACAGGCAATATCATCAAGCTTTTGAAAATTACGACCATTAAACATTGCCATCACATCCATTAAATCTATATGGCGATGGTGATAACGGTTTTGGTAATTATTAAAACGCTTCTGGCTATCAATCTCACCTTGATCAAACAGACCAGGTGCAGAGAGCCCATGATACATAGCGCGAAATAGGATAACTGGTAAATCAAATTGCGAACCATTCCAACTTACTAGAGTCGGATGGCGCTTATCAAAAATAGATAGAAATTTCTGTAAAATTTCGGCTTCAGAATATTGTTCTCGACTAAAAGAAAATAATCTAAAACCAGACTCATCGATCCATAGGCCAGAAATACAAACAATTTCATGTAAAGGCAAACGCTGAAAATCCATACCTGATTCTTGGCGACGGATTTTCGTCAATGCTTGCTCTACATCGGCCTCAGGTAAATCAAGATGATATAAATGCGCACCCGCTTTTAAATCAGTTAAAGTTTCAATATCAAAAACTAAGGTAGGGAAACGCATTATTTCTCTCAATTATGAGTTATCGTCCTGTACTGAAAACAGACCTGTAGACAAGTAGCGATCGCCACGGTCACAGATAATGCAAACAATAACAGCATCCGGATTTTCTTCTGCAATTTTGATTGATGCCCAAACTGCACCACCTGAAGATGTACCAGCACTAACACCTTCCATACGAGCTAATTTACGCATAGTTTTTTCAGCTTCAATTTGTGGAATATCAATAATACGATCCACACGGCTACTATCAAAAATAGTAGGTAAATATTCTTTTGGCCAACGGCGAATACCAGCGATACTTGAGCCATCAGCAGGTTGTAAACCAACGATTTGAATATCTGGGTTTTGTTCTTTTAAATATTTAGAAACACCCATAATGGTACCGGTGGTACCCATTGAGCTCACAAAATGGGTAATTTTCCCACCTGTTTGCTTCCAGATTTCAGGACCAGTCGTTAGATAATGAGCTTCAACATTATCAGGATTACCAAACTGATTTAAAACGTGACCTTTACCTTCTTTTTCCATTTGCAAGGCTAAATCTCGTGCACCTTCCATACCTTGCTGTGGTGTTACCTCAATCAGCTCTGCGCCATAAGCCAACATTGCGTCTTTACGCTCTTGGCTCATATTGTTCGGCATAATAAGTTTCATTTTATAGCCGCGCATTGCCGCAACCATAGCCAACGCAATACCTGTATTACCGCTGGTTGCTTCAATTAATGTATCACCCGGTTTAATTTGACCACGTTTTTCTGCCTGCATAATCATGTTATATGCAGGACGGTCTTTTACAGAACCTGCCGGATTATTACCTTCCAATTTTGCTAAAACTATCGCTTGCGTATGAGAAGCTAATCGCTGCAAACGAACTAGAGGTGTCTTACCTACATAGTGATCTAACAAAAATTCGTCAGCTAAAAAATCAGGTTGTGTATTACTCATGATCAACACCTATATCGAGGTGGGCCTATTGTATGAAAAAATGCTCGGTACTGCACCCATTTCAATATGCTTTTTCATGAAAGCGATTAAAGCTCGGTCATTTATAAAATGCCGTCTGTTTTAAAATAAAGCGTGATAAGATGCCGTACAGAGAGATAAATCTGATGTAGCCATGTCTAATTTCAATAAAACCTTATCGAAACGCTTACGTCTGAATCATGCATATGGGCAATTGATTGCTCTTATTTTTGTGCCCATTATGATTTTAACGTGTGTTGGTGCTTTTCTGGTTTTAACTGAAACCTCACATTCAGTAAAACAACAACAGCTACATCATGCCTCAGCAATTTTAGCTCGCTATAATCAAATCGCACTAGATTTATACCACCTAGTTGAACTACAGCCTGATGAATATGACCATGCTCAGCACATCATGCAAAGCATGTTTAATGAAAAAAATCTCAAACGTGCTGCTTTAATTGATAGTAACGGCCAAACCTATTTAAGTATCGGTTATCGAGACAATCGTTACTGGCCAAATTTTACTGAAAAAAATAATTTTTTTGGTCCAATCTCTTATAACCACAACAATATTTATGGACTTCGTATTAGCGATACACCAGGAAAAACACCTGTCTGGCTCGTGATTGAGATGGACAATCAGCCACTAGAATTGGCACGTTACCGTATTTTGATTGCCCTCGTCATTACTGGCTTAATGACCTTACTGTTACTTTTACTTTGCTTGAATTTTTATTCGCGTCGCTGGATTGCGCCGATGTACGAAATTCGCATGCAGTTGCAACGTTTAAATGCAGACACGTTGGACCAGCATATGGTCATTAACAGTACGGGTGAATTGCGTTTGTTACAGCGAGATATTGCGAATGTTGTTAAACGATTACACTTTAGCTTTTTAGAGTTAAAAGAACACACCGAACAAACCGAAGAAGACTTACGTAGAACGTTAGATACCTTAGAAGTTCAAAACATTACCTATCGTCAAGCACGTGACCAAGCGATTTCTTCAAACCAAGCCAAATCGGTTTTCCTTGCCAATATTAGTCATGAGCTTCGAACACCTTTAAACAGTATTGATGGCTTTATTCATTTATTACTTCGTCAACAAAACCTAAATAACGAACAAAACCTTTACCTACAAACCATTCGCAAGTCATCTGCCCATTTATTAGCATTAATTAATGATGTATTAGATTTCTCAAAAATTGATGCTGGTAAGTTAGAGCTTGAAACAGCACCGTTTGATTTAGAAGAAGCTGTCTTTGATGTCATGGATATGCTGTCTCCACTGGCTGCCCAAAAGCATATCGCAATGGCGTTTTATTATGCAGATAACATTCCACAGCAAGTGATTGGTGATGCTTTACGCTTCAAACAAATTCTGACCAACTTGATTTCGAATGCGATTAAGTTCACTCCAGATGGCGAGATTATTGTTCGTGTTCGTATGGAACATGATGATATCGGACAATGCCTACTTCATTTTAGTGTTCAAGACAGTGGTATTGGTTTAAGCGGTACAGACCGTAAAAAATTATTTGAATCATTCTCGCAAGGTGATGCATCCGTTACACGTCAATTTGGCGGTACAGGTTTAGGTCTAGCTATTTCTAAACAGCTTGTTCATCTCATGCATGGCCAAATTGGCTTTGAGGATAACCAAGAACGCGCTCCAACAGAAAAAGGCTCGACCTTCTGGTTTACAGCACAATTTGTTGTAGATGAAGATTACGAGATTGAACATCCACACTTTGAGCATTTACAAGTGGTGTCTTATCTTGCCCACCCTGCTACAGCAAGTGTTTTACGTTATTACCTTGAAAACTATCATGTTCCGCACATTGAGACACAATCGATTCTGGACTTATTTAGTCGTTTAAAACATCTTGATCAGAAAGATAATACCTGGCTCATTGTTGACCATAGTGGTGATACTGAAGCGTTATTAAAAGAAATTCGTAGTCGTTATCAAGGTAATTTGGCAGTTTATGGCTATCAAATGACGCTTGAGCCAAATATGCTCACTGAATATCGTGCTCGTCCTCTCTATCAACCACTCAGCCGAAGTGGTCTTATTCAACTGTTGAGCGATCAACCTGTATTTGAAGAAGAACAACAAGACTTTAATGGTCAGGGTTTACACATTCTGGCAGTGGATGACCATTTACCTAACTTAATTGTTTTAGAAGCCCTACTGGGTGAACTCAACGTTAGAACAACTAAAGCAATCAGTGGCCAAGAAGCGCTTAATCTGATTCAAGAGCGAATCGATCAGAAACTCAAACCATTTGATTTAGTGTTCATGGATATTCAAATGCCTGTCATGTCAGGTATTGATACCACGCGTGCTATTCGTTCATTAGAGTCGACTTTAGATGGAGAAATGCAGCTTCCAATTATTGCATTAACCGCCCATGCCCTTGCCGATGAAAAACAAAAACTTCTTAAAGTTGGTATGAATGACTATGTCACCAAACCAATTCAAATGGAGCAGATCATTCAAATTTTAACGCAATGGACGAAAAACAACTTCACTGCGCAAAATCTAGCTAAAGATCATCATGTGGTTGCAGAAGCGTTAGATCCAGAAATTTTAAATTGGCAGCAAAGTTTACAACTGGCAGCAAACAAAGAAGATTTAGCTCAAGATCTTCTCAAAATGTTGGTAGATAGCTTCCCAACTGAGCTAGACGAAATGCAGCAGCTTATTGAGCTTGAAGACTTCCCTCAACTTGAGCATGTTTTACATCGTCTTTATGGCGCTACACGCTATGTAGGGACTCCAAAACTACAACAAGTGACCGGTGACTTTGAGCAATTTGTTTCAACACTACGCAAAGAACGCCGTATAGCCGATGAAAGCTTTATTGAAGAAGTTATGAGACGCTTTGATGAGTTAGGACTTGTTGTAAAAGAAGTAGAAAGTGCTGCTCATCAAATCTTAGTAATCCCTGACTAACAGACCGACTAAATAGGCATGACTGAGCTGTCATGTTTCCAAATTACAGCCATGTTATGCTCCGCTTATCGATAAAAAAATAAGCGGGAATTTCATGGCACTTTTACGTATTGAAAAGAATAATGGCATTGCAACAGTTTATCTAAACCGTCCTGATAAACGTAACGCCATGAGTTTTGCCCTTCTCAAAGAACTCGTTTCAACAGCAAAAGCCATTAAAAAAGATAGAGAGATCCGCTGTGTGATTTTGACAGGTGAAGCACAAGTTTTTAGTGCTGGAATTGATTTATCTGATCTGAATAATCCAAAAAATTCTGCCTTTGCCATTTGGGAGCTTGTGAAACCTGGACAAAGCTTGTTCCAAAAAGCATTCCTGATTTGGCAAAATTTACCTGTACCTGTGATTGCAGCTCTTGAAGGATATTGTTTTGGTGCCGGAATGCAACTTGCCTTAGCAGCTGATATTCGAATTTCTCATCCAGACACAAAAATGTCGATTATGGAAAGCCGTTGGGGTTTAGTTCCAGATATGGGACTTACTCGCTCCTTGAAGGGACTAATTGGAGTTGACCTTGCAAAAGAACTCACCTTAACGGCCCGCGTTTTTGATGGAAATTATGCAAAAGAAATTGGTCTTGTAACTCATTTAAGCGGCTCTCCGCTAGAAAAAGCAAATGAAATTGCCACTGAAATGTTACAACGCTCACCTGATGCCCTCACAGCGGCAAAACGCGTACTAGATGCAATGGAGCATCAACCAGAAAAATCATTGCGTCTAGAAAAAATCTGGCAACTTAAATTATTACTTGGTAAAAATAGCAAACTTGCTCGTAAAAAAGACAAACATCCAGAAGTTAATTTTTTACCACGCCAATATAAATAAAGAGCTTAGATTATGAATTTTGATCGCAACGCCCCTATTGCTTTTTTAGGTATAGGGCTTATGGGGAGCCGCATGGCAACTCGTCTTATTCAGGCAGGTTTTCAAGTTGCTGTCTGGAATCGAACCCCTTCTGCATGTGAAGAACTGATTGATATCGGCGCACAGCCTCTAGATCTTATAAATATTGGCGAATATCCTGTTATTTTAATCTGTCTGGCAGATGACAAAGCCGTAGAGGCAGTATTTGAACAAATTCAGCCGAACTTAAAAGCTAAACAGGTAATTGTTGATTTCTCGAGCTTATCTGTTGCTGCAACAAAAACGCTTGCTCAAACTGCTGCCACGCATGATGTTACATGGATTGATTCACCCGTATCAGGTGGAACCGCTGGTGCAGAACAAGGCACACTTGTTATTTTTGCAGGTGGTGATGCTCAAACCATTACAAAATTAACGCCTGTTTATAATGTTTTATCTCAACGTGTAACACGAATGGGAGATACAGGAACTGGCCAAGCCACCAAAATCTGCAATCAACTCATTGTTGCAGCCAACAGTGCGCTTATTGCAGAAGCTGTTGCACTAGCAGACCGAGCTGGTGTAGATACCACTTTGCTCGCTCCAGCCTTAGCAGGTGGATTTGCAGATTCAAAACCTTTTCAAATTCTCACCCCACGTATGGCAACTCATACCTTTGAACCTGTTCAGTGGAAAGTTCAAACATTATCAAAGGATCTTAACAACGCAGTAACATTGGCTAACAATGTTAATTTAGATATCCCAGTTGCACAAAAAGCTCTATTACAGCTACAAACTCACCAAAAAAATGGCTTTGCCGAGAAAGATTTAGCTACTATGATTCAATTAATAGAGCAAAAATAAACGGAGTTTGAGTATGGGTCGTCTTGCAGTCAATTTATCCATGATTTTTACAGAAGTTCCTTTAATTGAACGCTTTGCTCTGGCCCATGCTCAGGGCTTTGAATATGTCGAAATTCAATTTCCTTATGAATTGTCTATTGCAGATATTCAAACTCAACTCGAACACTACAACCTCAGCCTTTGTTTAATTAATGTGCCTGCAGGTGATCTTATGCAAGGCGGAAACGGTTTAGCAGGCATTCCCGGCCAAGAAACAGCTTTCCATGAGGCATTAGAATTGGCTATTAGCTATGCCACAGCTTTAAACGTTCCTCGTGTTAATATTTTGGCGGGTAAGCAACCACTAGATGCTGACTTACTTCCTTGTTTAAAAACACTAGCAGCCAATTTAAAACTTGCCTGCAACTTACTCAGTGAACATGATATAGAACCCGTTTTTGAAATGATTAATGGCACGGATATGCCTCGCTTTTTGGTGCAGAACATTGCGCAGGGCCAAGAAATGCTAGAAGCAGTCAATCACCCTGCCCTCAAAATGCAATATGACTGCTATCACATGGCCATGATGGGTGAAGATGTACTTGAGGGTTTGCAAGAGAATATTAACTTAATTGGACATATTCAATTTGCAGACTGTCCGGGCCGCCATGAGCCTGATACAGCTCAAATTCCTTATGAACAAATTTTTTCTTGGTTAAAGCAAAGTTCATATCAGAACTATATTGCAGCGGAATATAAACCTGAAAATGGTTCAAATCAGTCGTTTACATGGAAGAAAAAATACTTTTCTGATGATGTAAATATATAAACTGTTACGACTTCTGTTTGAAATTTAGTGCGAAAACCACTATATTAGATAGTGAGTAATTGTCAGGAAAATATACCCTATATGAATTTAGAACCATCGCCCAGCGTGTCTAATTCTCACGATTTCGCAATGAACACCTCAAATAAAGACGTACAAGCTTGTCTCAAAGTCGTCCACGACGCTTTAGTTGATGTAAAAGCAAAAGATATTCTCCAGTTAGATGTTAGCTCAATTAGCAATGTCGCTGATGCTATTGTAATTGCAAGTGGTACTTCTACTCGCCATGTCAAAGCACTTGCTGACAATGTTGCAGAAGAAGCTCGAAAAGCCGGTTTCCGCCCGATTGGCGTTGAAGGCGAACGAGATGCAGAATGGATCTTAATTGATCTCGGCTTTGTTGTAGTACATGTGATGCTACCAACAGCTCGTAAATTCTATGATTTAGAAAGCTTATGGCGTACCGCTCCAGAGTCGGTTGCTTAAAATTTTGCTTTTAAAAAAAGCGGCTCTTTTGAGCCGCTTTTTTTATTTACTAAACAAAGATTTTAACCATTTTCAAATATCCCATCATCTTTCCAGCCCCCACAAATACCAATCATCACTTACAACCAAATTTGACATGACAAATTGTCAGATTTGCAGCACTATACAAATTCTTGAAGTCCCCACCAATAAATAGCATAACTGGAGTACAGAAAGTGAAGATATTAATTACAGGCGCTAATACGGGCATAGGTTTCGCCACAGCAGAACAACTTGTAAAACAAGGGCAACATGTGATTTTGGCGTGTCGAAATCCTCAAAAAGCACAAGAGGCACAAAACAAACTACGCTCACTCAACCAAGGACAAGTCGATATCGTTTCTCTCGACTTAAATAGTCTTGAATTAACCAGAAAAGCTGCCGATGAAATTGCTGATCGCTATGGCAACCTTGATGTACTCATTAATAACGCAGGTTTATTTGCCAAAACCAAACAATTGACCAGTGAAGGCTTTGAGCAACAATTTGGGGTTAATTATTTAGGTCATTTTTTATTAACTCATAAATTACTTCCAGTTTTGCAACAATCCCCTAAAGCGCGCATTATCCATCTTGCATCTATTGCTCACTGGGTGGGTTCAATTAAACCTAATAAATTTCACGCAGAAGGTTTTTACAATCCCCTGTTCTATTACGGTCAATCAAAGCTTGCGAATTTACTATTCAGCAATGCATTAGCAGAACAGTTAGCTGGAAGTTCAATTACCAATAATGCATTACACCCGGGTGGTGTTGCTTCTGATATTTATCGAGACTTACCAAAACCTGTCTATGCGGCGATGAAATTAGGACTAGTACCAACTTCAGTTCCAGCAAACCTCATTACAGAAATGGCAACTTCTGAAGCATGGCAACACCGTAATGGCGAATATGTCAGTGCACATATGCCAGACTGGAAATCATCACATGCTAAAAATCAGCAACTGGCACGTGACTTATATCAACAATCTATGGATCTTGTAGAAAAATTTCTTTAAAAAATCAGCCCAAATAAAAAAACCACCCGAAGGTGGTTTTTTTATTTCAAAGCAAATTAGTGGCCTGTACCGTTAATTGCTTTTGTCATATCTTCAACAACTTTCTTAGCATCACCAAAGATCATCATTGTTTTTTCGTTATAGAACAAATCGTTGTCTAGACCAGCATAACCAGTTGCCATAGAACGCTTAATCACCATGATTGTACGCGCTTTATGAGCCTCAAGAATCGGCATACCATAAATCGGTGAGCTTGGATCATCTTTCGCAGCTGGGTTTACAACGTCGTTTGCACCAATTACAAGTACTACGTCAGTTGCAGGGAAATCTGAGTTGATCTCATCCATTTCCAAAATGTCTTCATATGCTACGTCTGCTTCAGCAAGTAGTACGTTCATATGACCAGGCATACGACCCGCAACCGGATGGATTGCAAAGCGAACGCGAACACCCTGTTCTTTCAAAAGTTCACACAACTCTTTTACCGCATTTTGAGCACGACCTTGCGCCATACCATAACCTGGTACAATCACAACGCTGTCCGCATTTGACATTAAGAAGCCAGCATCATCAGCAGAACCTGAACGGTAGTTACGTTGAACTTGTTCACCTTTATCTGCAGATGCAACTGCTGCACCACCCATTGCTCCACCAAACAATACATTGATGATCGAACGGTTCATTGCTTTACACATGATGTACGACAGAATCGCACCAGATGAACCTACAAGCGAACCTGCAACGATCAACATGTTGTTTTCAAGAGTAAAACCAATACCTGCCGCTGCCCAACCAGAGAATGAGTTAAGAAGCGATACCACTACAGGCATATCACCACCACCCACTGGTGCAATCCAAACCCAACCAAATGCAAGTGCAAGTGCTGTCATTGCCCAGAAAGCAGTCATGTTGCCAGTTGTAAAGAAGTAGAAACCACAAGCCAACATCGCAACAAAGATAAGTGCTTGAACAGGTTTAACCCATGCACCAGAAATTGTTTTAGCCCATTTTTTCGCAGCCAATTTACCATACGCAAACACAGATGCAGTAAAGGTAATCGCACCAACGAAACAACCAACAAACAATTCAAATAAGTGAACCTTACTCATGTGTGCATGCTGCACGCCAGCTGCTGTCAAAGCCGCCTCATTTTGAGCAAATAGTTCAGTAAGTTGGTTGTTATGTAAAATTGCAGCAATCGCAATTAAAACAGCAGCCAAACCCACTAATGAGTGCATAAGCGCAACAGTTTCCGGCATTTGCGTCATTGGCACTGTACGTGCACGCGCAATACCCACGATTGCACCTAACACCATTGCCCCAACGATCATCCAAATAACTGGGTTATTCGCAACAAAGAAGGTTGTTACAACTGCAATCGCCATTGCGATCATACCGTAACGGTTACCTTGAATTGCTGTTTTAGGACCAGACAAGCCACGAAGCGTCAAGATAAAGAGGATTGCACCAACAAGGTACAACCAGTTTGCATTTGCTTGAATAAATTCCATGTCAAAGCCCTCTTATTTCTTTTGCTTAGGCTTGAACATTTCCAGCATGCGTGCAGTTACTGCAAAGCCACCGAAAATATTAATGCTTGCCAAAAATACTGCAATCGCACCGAGTACGCTCACCACATTCACACTTTGAAATGCAACGTTAGCATCTACACCTAAAACTGGCAGACCTACAGTTTGCAACATCGCACCTACCACAATAATAGATGACAACGCATTAGTTACTGCCATAAGTGGTGTATGCAAAGCTGGCGTAACACCCCAAACCACGTAATAACCTACGAAGATGGCAAGGACGAAAATTGTAATAGTTTCAACCATGAGAAATCTCCTTAACCACGCTTAAGCAGTACTTGACCGCCATGAGTGACCAATAGGGCTTTTTGGATTTCGTCTTCCTGATTAATCGCAAAGTTTTTCTCTTTGTCGAATAAGGTCTCTACGAAATTAAAAACGTTACGCGCATACAATGCAGAAGCTTCTGTTGCTACAGTTGCCGGAATATTTGGAACACCCAAAATTTTCACGCCATTTTCTGTAAACACAGTCTCACCAACTTTAGAGCCTTCAACGTTACCACCAGTTTCAACAGCCATATCTAAAATGACAGAGCCCGGTTTCATCTTGGCAACAGTTTCAGCTTTAATTAAACGTGGTGCATCACGACCTGGTAACAATGCAGTAGTAATCACGATGTCAGCATTAGAAACAGCTTTATCTACAATCGCAGCTTGGTCTTTGATGTATTGCTCACCCGGCATCCATCCATAACCATTTTTAGCGGCATCTGCTGCACGTTGTTGCTCTTCTTCAGACATTGGGACGTCTAACCACTTACCACCTAAAGACTCAACTTGATCTTTAGCTGTAGGACGTAAGTCTGTCGCTTCAACAATTGCACCTAAACGTTTTGCAGTTGCAATCGCCTGTAGACCAGCAACCCCAACCCCCATGATCACAACACGCGCAGGCTTTACAGTACCCGCAGCAGTCATAAGCATTGGGAACATGCGTTGATATTCAGCAGCAGCAAGTAAAACTGACTTATAACCAGCCAAGTTTGCTTGAGAAGACAACACATCCATGTTTTGTGCACGAGAAAGCGTACGAGGAAGCAGTTCTAGAGCAAAAGCAGACACTTGTTGATTCGCAAACTGATCTAGCTCGGTGTTACGATAAGGATCAAACATTGCTACAACAGCAGTATTTGCTGCAAGTTTCTGAATTTCCCCGCCCTGTGGTGCGCGAACTTTCAAAATAATTTGACTACCCGTATAGGCATCATCCGTAATGGTTGCACCGACCTGTTCATAAGCACTGTCAATGTACGCAGCCTTTACACCAGCACCACGTTCAATCACAACGCTATGACCAGCGCTAATCAACTTCTTTACTGTCTCTGGCGTAGCAGCTACACGATTTTCACCGACGACAGTTTCGGTTGGGATTCCGATCTGCATGAGCGTTCCTCAAGCTAATTTCTCATTGTCAAAAACATTGCAAGCTGCAATGTTTCCCCCATGTGTATTCTTTGTACAGAATTTGGATTCTAATTGAACTTTTTTAAAATACCACCCACTATTTATTTAATAAATACCCATATTTTGAACTGATGATTCACGATATTTGTTTAGAGGTGTAATATGGGAAGGTTTTTCTTTTTTTGCAGACAATAGTCTCTCTTATACAGTCCTGTATATGAAAATTTCTTTATCTTCGTTTCAAATCGGGTCTTTTTTTGCTCTTTGCTCTGCGTTTCTATTCAGTACAAAAGCAATCTTTATTAAACAGACTTATGCCCTTTCTCCATTAGTAGACGGTACGGTCCTGATGGCTTTACGCATGTTAAGCGCTTTACCGTTCTTTCTATTAATTTGCTGGTTTAACAGGCATCATAATCAGGGCATAAAAAAGAAGGATTGGCTAATTTTAATTTTTGCTGGTCTATTAGGCTACTACTTTGCAAGTTGGCTCGATTTCATGGGTCTTATGTTTATTAGTGCCTCTCTAGAACGAATTATTCTATTTTTATATCCCACGCTTACAGTCATCGTATCAAGCTTACTCTACAAACAAAAATTAGATGTAAAAAGTTTCTTTGCCATTTTTCTTAGTTATGGTGGAACTGTGCTGGTTATGCTTCAGGAGCACAACAACGCACCAATTCAGGGCAACTTCTGGTTAGGGACAAGTTTCGTATTTGCAAGTGCCGTGGCTTTCGCCGGCTATTTGTTGCTGACGCCACCTCTCATTAAGAAATTTGGCTCTTGGAATTTCACAGGGTTAGCCTTAACTGTGGCTTGTATCGGTACATTAACTCATTACGCACTAAGCACACCTCATCCAATTCAACTCCTATTACAACTCCCCTCTAGTGTAATTTGGTATGGCATTGGCTTAGGCTTTTTAGTTACCGTGTTACCCACCGTTATGCTCATGCAAAGCATTGAACGACTAGGTGCCTCTCAATCTGCAATGATTGCTTCAATTGGACCAGTTTTAACGATTTTGCTTGCCGTTGCTTTTTTAAATGAACATCTCAATATGTGGCAATGGGTCGGCTGCCTTCTTAATATTGTCGGCGTCATGATGATTACACTTAGAAAGAAAAGACTAAAACATTAAATTCTCTTGACCTCAACTTAAGTTGAGGTTGGATACTCATCTAAATTTTAATGAACGGTTAAGTTCCAATGAGTCAAGAAACTTTTAAAATCATAAATCCATCAACTTTATATAATCCAACGCCAAACGCTTATAGTCATGTTGCTGTAGTGGAAAGCTTTAAGAATATTATTCATGTAGCAGGTCAAGGAGGCGAAAATTCCCAAGGTGAATTAAGCCCAAGTTTTGAAGAACAAGCGAACCAAGTTTTTGATAATATTCAACATGCTTTAAAAGCAGCCAATGCAGAGCTTAGCAATATTGCTGTATTGAGAGTTTTAGTTGTTGACCACTCGGTCGAAAAACATCAAATTTTGATTAAAATTATGCAAAATTTATGGAAAAATCATCCTTTTCCTGCCTGTACACTTATTCCTGTGCCGCGCCTTGCGCTAGAAAACATGCTTATTGAAGTTGAAGCAACGGCATACACCCAATAAAACTGAGAGAACGTCATGTCTACCCCTGAAGATATCAGTCAAAATAAACCTTTGCTTTGGTTGATGGCAGCAGCATGCGGTTTATGTGCAGGTGTGAATTATTATTGTCAGCCTCTAATTCACTCTATTCAGCAAGAGTTTGCTGTAACTCAAGCACAAGCCGCTTTAACAGTGACATTTGCACAGGTGTCTTATGCCCTCGGTTTACTCTTTATTGTCCCATTGGGTGATATTGTCAATAAAGCCAAAGCTATTCCGTTTTTGATGGTGCTTTGCGCAGTTGGTCTATTTACATCTGCTTTTGCTGTGAACTTACCCATGTTGTGGATTGGTACAATTTTAGCGGGATTGTTTTCTGTTGCTGCCCAAGTCCTCATCCCACTTGCCACAATGACCGTAAAACCCGAAAAAACTGGCGAGATCATTGGTTTTTTAATGAGTGGCTTATTGGTCGGGATTTTACTCTCTACCAGTCTAGCTGGCTTATTTTCCAATCTTTTCCACTGGAAAGTAGTGTATGTCGTAAGCGGCGTATTAATGCTTCTGTTGGCATTTACCTTAAAAAGTCGCTTGCCTTATGTCTTGCGTATGAAAATGAACTATGGACAAATATTTGTTTCCATGGCTCAACTCTTAAAAGAGGAAAAGCGACTATTATTAAGAGCGCTTACAGGTGCTTTCGCCTTTGCCGCAGTAAGTATTTTGTATTCCACCATCGCCTTACTTTTGACTTCGGCACATCATTTGCCCGATCTATTTATCGGACTAGTCCCACTAGTCGGTATCTTTGGGGCATTATCAACACGCTATATTGGTAAATATGCCGACCAAGGCTACACAAGGTTACTTACGTGGATGGGTTGTGGACTGTTTTTGGTGAGCTGGCTTTGTTTCTATTTCGGACAAACCCTCCTTTCTAGTTATGTTATTGGCTTTGCTTTAATTCAATTAGCACTCGCGCTCGTTCATACCAGCAACCAGAGCATTATTTTCCGTTTACGTCCAGATGCTAAATCTCGTATTAATGCCATCTATATGACAACTTATTTTATTGGAGGAGCTGGTGGCTCTGCCTTAGGGATTTTTGCTTGGAATCATGGCGGGTGGACTATGACATGTGTTGCAGGTGTAGCTCTTGTTCTGCTTTGTATTTTATTTAGTGTCATTGATGCTTTCTTACAAAAAAAGCAGCTCGCTCACTCATAAAGTAAATTGTTATAAATCATCTTTCTATATTCAACATAAGGGTGGTTATAAATTACTCGGTTAAATGCCACTGTCGATTCAGGGCTAAACCCCGTATAATGCTGCCCTTTCATTAATTTAGCGACTTTTGGGTCTATTGGCTATGCAATCACTTCAATCGTTACAACCTCGTATTTCTGTCGCACCTATGATGGACTGGACTACAAAGGACTACCGATTCTTTGCACGCTTGTTTAACCCAAACGTTGTGCTCTATACAGAAATGGTGACTACAGGTGCGATTCTATTTGGCGATGCAAAACGTCATTTGGACTATAATGCTCAAGAGCACCCAATCGTATTGCAGCTTGGCGGCTCAAACCCACAAGAGCTTGCCACTTGCACAAAAATGGCTGAAGACTGGGGCTACGACGAAGTCAACCTGAATGTAGGCTGCCCAAGTGACCGTGTACAGAACAATAAAATCGGTGCATGTTTAATGGCAGAACCAGACTTGGTTGCTGAGTGCATTCACAATATGCAAAAAGCAGTAAAGATTCCGGTAACAGTAAAGCACCGTATCGGTATTGATGACATGCAATCTTACGAAGAAATGCTACATTTCATAGATACTGTCGCTGCAACAGGTTGTACGTATTTCGTTGTGCATGCCCGTATTGCTATTTTGAAAGGTTTGTCTCCAAAAGAAAATCGAGAAGTTCCTCCTTTACGCTACGAAGATGTATACCGCTTAAAGCAAGAACGTCCGCACCTAACCATTGAAATTAACGGCGGAATTAAAACTTTTGCCGAAACTCAAGCTCATTTACAACATGTTGATGGTGTCATGATTGGCCGTGAAGCCTACCATAACCCTTACCTACTTGCTGAGCTCGGCCAACTTTGGAATTTAAAAGCGCCAGATCGTTTCGATATTATGGAACAAATGCTGCCTTATATTGAGCAACGCATGGCTGAAGGTGCTCCCCTTTCAATCATTACACGTCATATTTTAGGTTTATTCCAAAACTTACCAGGTGCTCGTAAATGGCGTCAGGCGCTAAGTGGCGGAAACGCAAAAACTTTAGCTGATGTTGAAAATGCAATTCAGAACATGCGAGCAGCTATGATTCGCACTGAAGAGTATGTAAAAGAGCAGCAGGTTTAAGTTGACAACGACCTCTTAAATTGTAAGAAAATGTGGCATTTTAAATCAGAGACTTAGATTTTGAGTATATTCGCAAATGTTGAAGCAAAATATTCAAATTTAAGTTCTGATTTATTGTTTATTTATAATGATATCAATAATTTAAATTTCACTATTTTTAATCACCTCTTTTCTAAGTAGCTTTTCGCACCAAGGCAGCCACCTTTGGAAAAAAGATACGTTATTACATAACATAAACAAAACTTTTAAGATATGCCTATTAGTATCTCTGAACGCCACAGGTAGGTGGTGATTTTTTTAATATGGATATGGGTAGCACGGTAGAGATTTCACGATGATTATTTATGACGGACAAGTAGCTGATAATTACATGTATCAGGATTCAAATCAGGCAGCCATTGTTGTATCGCACAGCGCACCAAGCCTCCCTTATCCTTTCACCATGAAACCCAATAATCATCAAACTCAAACTTCAACCAACCCACCGATCGATGTAGAAAAGTTTGTAGAAAAATTAGAAAGCGTTACTTCTAGACGCAGTAAAGCTAGATGCGCACGTAGTATCCGTCTTGCACTCGAATCTGCTGGTGCTAATGTTGAAAACCACCCAATCGCAGCTTCAGATTGGGGCGATACCCTCAAAAAGATTGGCTATAAACAAATTGATCCAGCCTTCGACGAACCTCAAGAAGGTGACATTTACATCATTCACAGAACCCGCAACCACGTTTATGGACACATCGCAGGATATACTGGAAATGAATGGGTCTCTGACTTCAAACAAAATAGCTATGACGTCTATAAAGATGACAGCGTAACTTACACCTACTATAGATTAGGGTAATCTACCTAAGAACTAGATGTTCAATTGCTTTAATTGTTTCAAACGAGTGTTTTAAACCCAGCTTGGCTTCTTTTTTGCTTTATTTTCATATTGTAATTATCAAAAATAATGATGGAACTTTATGAAAAGAATACTGCTGAGCTTTTACTTACTGACATCGTTTAGCATGACTTATGCCGCCTCTGATACAAACATTATAGAGGTTTTTAAAAAGTACCCGAAAAACGGATTTATCAAACTCAATATTTATTAAAAGGGACGACTCCTCAAGCTCGAATCCATGTGATACGAAAACAATATTTAAATGGAATACTAGACTGTCCTTCCGTGATTTATCACGACAAGAAGAAAATTCTATCTTTGCACTCATTTGAAGAAGCAATATTTTATCTAGAGCCGGATCGTTACTATATTCGCTATGCGGTTAACAATAGTGGTTGTATCAATTTGGAATTCTACCAGCATAAACGCCCCAAAATGGACATCCTATCTCAGGAACGTCAATTAGAAGGTGATACGGAATATACATTTTCTATTAGTGAACATATTGGGCCACAATAATTATTTCAGCTCACACTTCCAGCAGATGGTAGATCTGCTCAACATAAGGTTGGATCAGATCACTCTGGTTAGTTCTGTAAGCTAAAACCACTTCAGATAAAAGATTCTTATTTTCTAGAGGAATCAATTTTACATTTTGGGGTAATATTTGCTCAAACTCTTGGGGAACAATGCTAATACCCAAGTTTGCAGCAACTAACTGTAATTGGTTTAGCTTACGTGATTGGATCGTCGCTGCTTTAGGCCAGAAGCCAGCCCCTATACACAAGTTTGAGACTAAATAACTCAAACCTCCCCGCTTAGGATGTGGAGTCGAAACAAAATATTCATCTTTTAAATCTTTTATCTGGATACTTTGTGTTTCTTTAAATTTAGGGTGATCAATATAAACAGCTGCAAATAATGGTTGCTCATATAGTTTCAAGGTCGTTATTTCTTCAAGGCTATGCCGAACTGGCGGTCTAATTAAACCAATATCAATCTCCCCATTCAGTAAAGCCAAAACCTGATGCTCCGATGAAAACGTGTTTATCTCAAAGTTAATTTTTTGCTTTAAACTCATTTCTTTTAATATTTGAACCTTTTTATCATCCATAACAATACTGCTCGAGTGAGCAATTTTAATCTGGCGATTTTTTCCTTCTGCTATATTCTTAGAAACTCCAATGATTTCATTTAAATAATGCATATTATCTTTTATTTTTTTATAGAAGATCCCTCCTGCCTCTGTGAGTTTTACTTTCTTATCAGTACGATCAAATAACTGAAAATCAATTTCTTCCTCTAATAACTTCATTTGCCGACTTAAAGCAGACTGAGCAATGAATAGTTTCTCTGAAGCAGCAGTAAAACTCCCTTCTTCAACAATTTTTATAAAATATTGAAATTGTTTTAATGTGAGCATAACCATCTCAAAATTAGATTATTAGGTCTATTTTCTATATTAGATTAGATAGATAGCCTTCGCTAGAATTTTATCAAGACCATTCAATTGATTGAATTATTCATGAAGTATTTAAAAGGGTTTGTCATTTTCACCGTTGTTGCTCTAATTTTATGGTGCTTTAAATTTTATGATCAGCAACTACCCACACAGCCCCAGCAAGACAACATAGAACTGTATGATTAAATAGTTTCTCTCAAAAATAAAAAGGCATGCACTCACATAAGCACATGCCTTTTCAATATTTAAATTAGGCTTTCTTTAAATCAAGCTTTTTCAAAACTTCAGCCACAGCAATCATAGCAAAGCTTGAAGTCACCACTACAGCTGACCCATAGCCACCACAGCGCAACCCCGCCGATGGGCAGACATCTGCGCTTGAAAATGGATTGTCGATTGAGTAAATACAGGTAATGCCAAATTTCTCTTTTGGCTTTTTACAGATGCCGCGAGCGCGAAGCTGACTACGTAGCTTTGCTAACATTGGGTCTTGTTCTGTTTTTGATAGATCGGCCACGCGAATTTTAAGTGGATCGAGCTTACCACCAGCTCCACCCGACACAATTAAAGGAATTTTATTAAAACGACAATGGAGCATTAAAGCCAGTTTTGCTTTAACATCATCGATGCAGTCCAAAACAATGTCTGGTACAGGGTTTAAAAGCTCTGCAACATTTTCAGGTGTTAAGAAGTCGTCAATAATATTGACTTTAATGCGTGGGTTAATTTGGCGACAACGCTCCGCCATAATCTCAACTTTTTCACAGCCCAGAGTTGAGGTCATTGCAGGTAGCTGACGGTTTACATTTGACGCTGCAACCACATCCATATCGACTAATGTGATCTCACCAATACCTGTACGCGCTAAAGCTTCTACCGCCCAACTGCCAACCCCACCAATACCAATCACCATCACATGACTTTTTTCATAGTGCTGGAACGAGGAATCACCATAAACTTTGGCTACACCTGCAAAACGGCGGTCATATTCATCTTGTTGGAGATCGGTCATTGCTACTCTTTGAGGAGATATAAAACACGGAGAGTATTTTACTGCTTTTCAGAAGAAAGTGTATTTTAGATCAAAGAAAACTTGAGACTGTAATATTTAAACTCACGACAAGTCTTATGATTATTAATCAAATTATACGGCTTAAGATTTAAACTATTGATTACTAGTGTGACAGGCGGCATGGATGCCGCCCAGTTGGGCTGCGGTATAAGGACATACCGTCAGCCCGACAAAGGATTTTTGCCTTGCGCTGTTTTAGTCACAGCTCATTATCCTTAAAAAGTAAGGATATGACTATATACCCAACATTAGCTCATTCATATTCATTACAAGGCTGTACAAGCTTAGCCAATTTATGAAGCAATCAAATTCCGCAGTACATAATGCAAAATACCACCCGCCTTAAAGTACTCGACCTCATTTAACGTATCAATTCGACATAACACATTAAAATGGCTCGCTACTCCATTTGGTCCTTTGACATCAACTTCAAGAGTTTGATGAGGCTGAACGCCATCAGACAAACCTCGAATTGATATCACCTCATGACCAGTTAAGTTGAGAGATTGTCGAGTTTGCCCATCAACAAACTGTAATGGCAACACGCCCATACCCACCAAGTTTGAACGATGAATACGTTCAAAACTTTCAGCAATGACTGCTTTGACACCTAACAAGTTCGTTCCTTTGGCAGCCCAGTCACGTGAAGAACCAGTTCCATATTCTTTGCCAGCAATAATTACAAGTGGTGTATCTTCTTGTTGGTAACGCATCGCCGCATCATAAATAGCGAGCTTTTCACCACTTGGCACATGAATGGTATTACCACCCTCTTCACCACCAAGCATTTCGTTCTTAATACGAATGTTGGCAAAGGTGCCTCGCATCATAACCTCATGATTACCACGTCGAGAACCATAGGAATTAAAGTCTTTTGGCTCAACACCTTGCTCTTGTAAGTATCGACCTGCTGGGCTGTCTTTTTTGATATTACCAGCCGGTGAAATATGGTCAGTCGTTACCGAGTCACCAAGCACTGCCAAAATACGTGCCTGTTCAATATTTTTAATCGGTTTGGGTGGCTCACCAATTCCTTCAAAGAATGGCGGATGACGGATATAAGTCGAGTCATCAGCCCATTCGTAAGTTTTACTTTTTGGAATCTGAATCGATTGCCAGCTTTCATCTCCATCAAACACTGCAGCATATTCTTTGTGGAACATGTCGGTATTTACTTTTTGCAGCACGGCATCAATTTCTGCCTGACTTGGCCAGATATCTTTTAAGTAAACAGGCTGCCCGTCTTTACCTTGCCCGATTGGTTGAGTCGTTAAGTCGGTACGAATATTCCCAACTAAACCATAAGCAACTACAAGTGGTGGTGAAGCAAGCCAGTTGGTTTTAACCAATGGATGTACGCGTCCTTCAAAGTTACGGTTACCAGAAAGTACAGAGGCAACATTCAAGTCATGGCATTGAATTGCATCTTCCACTGGCTCAGGTAGTGGACCTGAGTTACCAATACAAGTCGTACAACCATATCCTACCAAGTTATAGCCCAACTCATCTAAATACGGCGTAAGCCCAGCAGCCAGCAAATAGTCAGTCACGACTTTAGAACCTGGTGCAAGAGAGCTCTTCACCCACGGTTTACGCTGCAAACCTTTTTCAATTGCTTTTTTTGCAAGCAGGCCTGCTGCTAGCATTACACTCGGGTTAGAAGTATTAGTACATGAGGTAATCGCTGAAATAACAACATCACCATGATTTAATGGATAAGTTTTTCCTTCAATCACGCAAGAAGGACTTTCATGTTGGATATTTGCTTTTTTTGCCTCGACAGCCGTACCGCCACCACCTTCATTTTCCAAACGCTCTTTAGCTTCTTTGGCAGGTTTTAATGTTAACTCCATAAGGGCATTAAAGGTTTTCGGTACTTCTGATAAAAGCACACGGTCTTGAGGGCGTTTTGGTCCTGCCAAACTTGCCTGAACTGTACTCATATCAAGACTTAAAGTATCGGTGAAAACAGGTTCATCACCCGCATTACGCCATAAACCTTGCGCTTTGCTATACGCTTCTACCAGTTCAATACGATCACTTTGACGGCCGGTTAATTTCAAATAACCCAAAGTCACTTCATCAATTGGGAAGAAACCACAAGTCGCACCATACTCTGGTGCCATGTTGGCAATGGTCGCTCGGTCAGCCAGTGGTAAATCGGCTAAACCATCTCCATAGAACTCTACAAATTTACCCACTACACCTTTCTGACGAAGCATTTGAGTAATGGTCAGCACCAAATCAGTTGCCGTAATCCCTTCTGGTAATTTTCCTGTGAGTTTAAAACCAATGACCTCAGGAATAAGCATCGAAATCGGTTGGCCCAACATAGCCGCTTCGGCCTCAATTCCGCCCACACCCCAACCTAAAACACCTAAACCATTAATCATGGTGGTATGTGAGTCTGTACCCACTAAGGTGTCAGGGAAAGCAAAGGTTTGTCCATTATCTTCACCTAGCCACACCGCTTGAGCCAAATATTCTAAATTGACCTGATGGCAAATCCCCGTACCCGGTGGCACTACACTAAAGTTATTAAATGCAGACTGTCCCCAACGTAAAAATTGATATCGCTCACCATTACGCTGCATCTCGATTTGTACGTTTTCTTCAAACGCCTGATCATCGGCAAAATAATCAACCATGACAGAATGGTCAATGACTAAGTCTACAGGAGATAATGGATTAATTTTTTCAGGGTCACCACCCGCTTGTGCCATCGCTGCTCGCATTGCAGCTAAATCAACAACTGCTGGTACACCCGTAAAATCTTGCATTAAAACCCGTGCAGGTCGATATTGAATTTCTTGATCTGAGGTACGGGTTTTTAGCCATTCTGCTAAAGCATGGATGTGTTCCGTTTTAACGCTATGCTGATCTTCAAACCGTAATAAGTTTTCCAATAATACTTTTAAAGATTTCGGCAGTTTGGCAATATCCCCTAGCGTTTTCTCTGCTTGGGCTAAGCTAAAAATCTGATAATTGCTGGAACCTACTGTTAGCGTCTGTAAAGCATTAAAACTATTGATATTGCTATACTTAGCCATTGGGTTATCCTCCCACGTCTGGCAATGTTATTTTTCACGTTTTTACATGTTGTTTTCTTACTTTAAGCTTCTTTTTTAATCGCTGTGTTTTGTTTTAGTTAATATTTTTAATCTTTGATTTTTATTACGATAATTTCAATGTAGTGAGAGAGTTTTTCCACAGCAACTCAGCCAAATCTGGCTCTGGCATATTTAAATTCTCAGCCAAACTTTGTAGAACGTAAGGCAAATTGACAGGGGTATTACGAGTCCGCTGTTCTGTTGAGGTTTGACAGCAAAGCGGTGTCATATCTGGACAATCTGTTTCAATCACCAAGTGCTCTGCACCTATAGCCTGCACAACAGTATGAAGTTTTTTTGCATTCGGATTGGTAATCTGCCCCGTCACACCAATTTTAAAACCTAGCTTAATAAGACCCTTTGCCTCTTCTACCCCACCACTAAAGGCATGAGCAATACCACCCAATTTAAATTTTTGAGCTTTTAATATAGCAAGCACATCACCATGCGCTTTTCGAATGTGGAGTAACACTGGTTTTTGGTATCGGGTTGCCAGCTCTAACTGATCTGCAAAATATTGTTTTTGCTTTGCATATACATCTGGCTGCTTATGTTCTTTCAAGAAAGTATCTAAGCCAATTTCACCTACAGCCACGCAGTTTTCTTGCTGCAAGATTTGTTCAAGATGAGAAAGATGCTCTGGTTGATGCTGTTCAATATAAAACGGGTGTAAGCCTGGTGCTAAATAAGAAGTAGGCACATTTTCCCAACTTTTTAACTGATGATGAGTCTGCACCAAGTCATCAAAACGTGACTGTAGAAAGCCAATTAAAACCAAAGCATCTACACCCACTTTTTTAGCCTCGAGTGCTAATTGCTGCCGATCTTCATCAAAATCGGCAACATCGAAATGGGTATGGGTATCAAACAAATTCATTAGCCAGCACTTTTTGCAACTGGTGCCGAAGCTGGTTTGGCTTTAGGCTGTGGCAAATATTCTTCTTTCAATACATCTTGCAATTGGTCATAAGGGATGACTAATCGAGGGAGTCCAACCACATATGGTCCAATTTCATACTCACCGTATTGAAGGATTAAACCTTGCTCACCCAACAAGAAGTTATTAGATAATTTAAATGGCCATGCTTGTTCATAGTCAGCAACATTATCAGCCAATTTAGAGTCCGTCACCCATGTCTTAAAGGCTTCATGGGCTAACTTCTCTAAAGTTGCTTTTTGTTGAGGACGTAATAAATCTTCAAGCTTAATTTGTTTTTGCTCTTTTAAATCAAAATTATAATAATGCTGTGCAGCAGAGCCATGAGCCCCTCCTAAATAGCTACTACTATTAAGCACTACAGTTACAACTTTACCTTGAGCCTGCAAAATCTTAGGTTTAACTAAAAGATTAATCTGATGATTACTACTTAAAGCTTTTAATTCATTATCTAGATCAATAAATGAATTTGCATAGCGCTGCACCTGTGCATCAAAGCTATTTTTTTGCTCTGCACCCGCTACCGCCGAAGCTTCTGCTTTTTGTTCCGCTTGCGTGCCCTTAGCATCAGGTTCAGCAATTTCTAAAATTTGATTTAGTGTACTTAAGATTTGTTGATCTATAATTTTGTCAATAAAAGGAAAATTACTCTGTAAGCGCTCTACCGTGAATTCTGGACAAGTTTTACCATCACAATCAGGTAAAACCACCTTACTAAGAATTGTTTCACCCTTCAAAGTCAACTCTACTGGCTTTTGTTCTTGAACAGTTGATTTCTGCTGCTCTTGAGAATCTTTAGGATCAGCTTTAGGTTGGCATGCTGCCAAAAATATAGCAGAAGCAAGCAAAGTTAATCGTAGTGAAGCTTTAGAAGATAACATCATATTTTGCCTTTTATTCTAAGGAGATTACGCTATGCCTTTCTAAGAAATTAGCGCATATAAATAGAGGTTGCAAATTCTGCTACCATCTTAAAACATTTGTTCATAAACCTCGGGTTGTAATATTTTTTTGGTCTGTTCTTTAGATAAATAAATATCGAGCTGTGGAGCTTCTTTAGTAATCTGGTTTGCCTGATAATGTAAGCCAACCCCTTCACCATCAAAGAACCAATCTGCCTGTCCCCAATATAAAGTTTTTGGTGCTTCTTTCTTTATGTCAGCAGTCTGCTTTTTTAACCAGTCTTGATAGGCCACCTGCACCATTTGATGCACAGTAGTTTGTTGATCTTTTTTCAAAACATCTAACAAAGTTAAGCTCTTATGCAGCTTGCGGTCGGCCACAAAAAAGTAATAACGGTCTTTAATCGTGAGCTCTTCCTGCTTGGTATCAAGTCCTAATTGCAATAAAACATATTGGTTACGCTGCGATGCAATACGGGTATGAAGATGCAATTCATAAGCCCGATTCTTTGAATATTTATCTTGCCATTCATCAGACTTTTTAACATAAGCATTAACGGCTTGCTGCAAACTTAAGTCTTTTTTCAAATCAATTTGATCTTGAATTACTTTAGCCTGACTTTTCGCGATCCATTCATTTAGCCATGCATCTTGAGTCTTTATTGTTTGAATATCGACATCAATACAATTTTTCTTCTCACAAAATGGCAAAGCATAATCAGCTTTTACTTGTTGCAAGTTTAGAAATGGTAGTACTTCCGCTTTCTCTATATTTTGATTTTGGGTAGAAGCCGATTTCATTTGAGAAGATGATGAAGGTTGAAAGCTTTTCCAGACAAAAAGGCAAATAGCTAAAAGTAATATGATTACCGCAACTAAAAGTGCAATAACTGTCTTTCTATTCAAATTCATTTCATCATCCTTTCTTATTTTTCAAAACAAAACAGCTTCTGTTCGAAGCTGTCTGTCAAATCTTAAAGATTAGTGTTCACGCGTGTTACGGAACTGAATATCAGGCCAACGCTCTTGCATAATCTGCAAGTTGACACGACTTGGCGCAAGATAAGTTAAGTGACCGCCACCATCGATAGAAAGCTGATCATGTGCTTTTTTCTTAAATTCATTGAGAATCTTATCATCATCACAATGAATCCAACGAACCGTATTAACACTTACAGGCTCATACACGCAGTCAACTTTATATTCTTCTTTCAGACGGTAAGCAACCACATCAAACTGAAGCACACCAACTGCGCCCACAATCAAGTCATTGCTAATTTGTGGCATAAATACCTGAGTTGCGCCTTCTTCAGACAACTCTTTCAAACCTTTTTGCAATTGTTTTGACTTTAATGGATCTTTCAAACGCACTCGACGGAACATCTCTGGTGCGAAGTGAGGAATACCTGTGAAATGTAGATTTTCACCACTTGTGAAAGTATCACCAATTTGAATTGTGCCGTGGTTATGCAAACCAATAATATCACCTGGCCACGCTTCTTCTAGATGTTCACGCTCACCCGCAAGGAATGTCAATGCATCACTAATACGAACATCTTTACCAATACGTACATGATTCATCTTCAAACCTTTCTCGTATTTGCCTGAACAGATACGCATAAAGGCAATACGGTCACGGTGCTTCGGATCCATGTTTGCTTGAATTTTAAAGACAAATCCAGAAAAACCCTCTTCTTTCGCATCGACAACACGCTCTTGGGTTGGATGTGCTTTAGGTTCTGGTGCCCAATTCATAAATGCATCTAACACGTGGTCAACACCAAAGTTACCTAATGCTGTACCAAATAGAACTGGAGTTTGTTTACCTTGTAAAAATAATTCGCGGTCCAAAGGCTCATTCGCCATTTGTACGAGCTCAAGTGACTCTTCAAAAGACGCCCAAGCCAGCTCACCTACTTTTTCACGGATATCTGCATGGTCATAGCCATCGCGTACTTCAATATCTGTAATAGTTGAACCAAAACCTGCTTTGTAGACATACAATTTGTTTTCAAGAATGTTGTATACACCAGCAAAATCACGCCCCATCCCTAATGGCCATGTAATTGGTACACAGCGAATATTGAGGACATTCTCAATTTCATCCAGTAACTCAAGTGGTTCACGAATCTCACGGTCCATCTTGTTTACAAATGAAATGATCGGAGTGTCACGCATACGACAAACTTCCATCAATTTGATGGTACGTTCTTCGACACCTTTTGCACCATCAATCACCATTAATGCAGAGTCAACTGCAGTTAGGGTACGATAAGTATCTTCAGAGAAGTCTTCATGCCCCGGTGTATCAAGTAAGTTAATAGTGTGACCTTTATAAGGGAACTGCATAACAGAAGTGGTAATGGAAATTCCACGCTCTTTTTCCATTTCCATCCAGTCAGATGTAGCTGCGCGGTCAGATTTACGGCTTTTTACCATCCCTGCAACCTGAATTGCTTTACCCCATAACAGTAATTTCTCTGTCATGGTCGTTTTACCGGCATCGGGGTGGGAAATAATAGCAAAGGTTCTACGAGCCTTTACCTCTCTAGCTAATTGATCTTTAAACATGAGAAAAATCTACAATATGTACACAGTTATGTACACATTTCTAAATATGTACTAAAACTGAAAAAGTGGGGATTCAAAATTGGCGTAATTGTAGCAGATTTGAATAGGATTTTACTGATTGCGGATATGTCTTGATTTATCCACAATTCAAATTATTGAATAGATTCACCAACACTCATTTCACAAAGTCTTGGTAATCTAACTCAAACAAATCAAGCATCTTTTTCTCGTGATCTAGGATTTGTTCTTTTTTCCAAACTTTTTCTTCTTCAAGCGTTTGAATCATCAAATACAATTTAAGGGTATCAATTTTACCCTTCCTTATCTCAGGCATAAAATAATCACGTTTAGCACTTGGCAAGCGATTCCCTATGCTTGAATTTTTACTTGAACTAATGAGACACAAGTTCCCAAAGCGATGTAAATTTTCATGATCTAATTTATCACGCTCTCCCTCTATCTGTTGTGCATAAAAATGCTCAACCGAACTCCGTTGCGTAAATTTAAAGTTTTTGATTACCTTATCATTGCTATTTTCTGCATCACAATAAATCAAGAAATCCAAATAGTTAAAGACAAAATTATTTTCAATATTGCCAAAGCTTAGTTTGGATTGATCAATTTTAAAATCATCAATTGTCTGATTGCCATAAATCAAATCAAAATAATCAATCTGTTTTTCATTTAGATACCGCTGAAAAATAAACTTTCTCGCTAAATGTTGTAATGCATTAAAATAGTCAGACTCAGATTTATCTGTATTTTGATAAAGCCAATACAGCACACCATTTAACCAATACTTATAAGACAAGGTAGGCGTGGATACATGAAATGCTGTCATCAATAATAGAATTTTTTGGGTAATTTCAGAACTATCTCCATCCAATGTATTCACATACGAACTACTATCTTTATATCGTTTAAGCCGCTTTATACTCCAATCATCATGATCCGTAGAATAATCCCGCTTAACTATGTATTGATCAAATATAAATTTGCACTTCAGCAGGGTAAACATAAAACCTTTTACATTCTCAATAACCCTTTCATGCTCTTGGTTTCCCTGTCCTTTTAACAGAATATATTTTTCAAATTGATCAATCAGTTGCTTATCATCCAATGCCACTTTTTCATTACGGTTCGTTTGACTTAGCCAAATTTGTAAAACCTGTAACAAGAAATTCGGAAAATTGATAATACTGTTGAATCGTTCAGGCTTTTCTTCTTTTGTATCTTTATTTTTAATACGCTCAGGCACTCGTTTTAACATTTCAGAAATAGATTTAAAATTGCTTTTCGAACTTGTTTGTTCTTTTGATTCTACATTTCTGCTAAAAATTTCGAGCAAGCTAGAAGCATTTTCAGGAACAAAATCACCCCAATCCTTTCCAAAAATCACATCACGATATATTGTAGAAAAACCATATTGAACGTAACGCTCCATATTGGCAGTCGCGTTCCAAATACTCGTAAATAGTGTCATGCTTGATGTTTTATCTGCTTCATCTTTGATTTGATTCAATACGCTCATCAATCTCGCTTTTAAAATTTCATGCTTTTCTAATTGTTCACCACGGTTATTCATAACCTCAAAATAATGATTGAGATCAGTATCTTTCGGAACTAAAACTTGTGTGATGACTACATTTTCAAATAAATATTTGCAAAAAACACTCAAACCGCCTTGATTGATGATTTTTTCGATTGCTCGTTGTAGCAACTCAAACCCCTGAACTAAATCGGCGTTATATTCGGATGATTTTAAATGTTGTAGATGATCGCCTCTAAGTAAAGCCTGAAAGGTTAAAGAAGACTTTGGACGACTTTCAAAATCAAGATTGAATTGATTAAACCAAGACATATCAAGAACAATTTTTTCTTCTTTGGATAATCGTTTCAGGCAAATCGCTAACAAGGTTAAAGTGGTAAATCGTTGCTGACCATCGATAATTTCATAAGTGCCATCGCTACGCTCAAAAACAACCAACGTTCCAATATAATATTTTTTACTTCCTTGAGTCTGCCCTTGATTTAACTGATCAGATTGCTTTTGATAATCTTGAATATCCAAAATTAACTGATCAATTTCTTTCTCACCCCAAGCATAATTACGCTGATACATCGGGATAATATAAGTCTGTTTATTCTCGAACAGGGCTTGAACCTTAAGCGCTTGGATTGACTCATTTGTCATTCTGATCTTCCTGTTTGAGATAATTTAGTTCTTTAAATAAAGTGATCAAAGGCTCAACTTTAGTGCCTTCCTGTTTCTCGACTACCGGGAGTGACCATCCGATGAGTTCACTTGGTGATTGAGCATATTTCAGTAAACTAAATATGTTCTTTTCTAAGACATAATTATCTATCGTTGCTAATTGCACCGAATATTGACTAATACGACAGCGATATGCCCAAATAAAAATCTTTTCAATCGCTTCTGATAACCGATCTGTAGCAAATTTATCGATATAAAAAATCAATGCAGAATCAAACAAGGTTCGCACATAACGATCCCCATCCCTATTTCTTGCATCATATGAATTCAATATTTTGATAATTCTATTTGCTCGATCCTGTAGTGCCGCACCAAATATAGAAACCTTCTCAGACTGTTCTTGATGATCCACCACTTTACTAATCTGTTTTTCATAGTGCTCAACCATTTCAAAAAATCGACGACCATTAATGATCATTTGATCTAACTGAAACGGAAAACTCATTTCTTGTCGATCTATTTGCCGTTGATATTGTGCGTTATAGTCATCAATAAAATAATGCGCTATGCGTAATGGTTCTAAATATGGATGATGGTCTGATTGTCCAAGATGAATACCTTTAAAAAGATGCACATGATCTTTATTGAAATATCTTGCTGACTTTCCCCTTGACCAAAAACGAATACGAAAAAGATAGTTAGAGAATAACGCTGCTAAAGCGTTCGAAGGTAAGTTTTCCCAATGTGCAACAGTTTGGGCTTTTAAGTGTTGCTCCTGTGTAGAAAATTCTCGTAAATGATAGGCTTTTAAAAGATCATGCGGTTCTAAATCACGACCACGTGCATTTTGTGAATCAAAAAACTGAAATGCCTCTGAAACATCATCTAAAATAAAAACCGCAACCTGACAATTATTGAGTAAAAAATCAATATCTTGTTCCGAAAAGTTTACTGAAACGATCCGTTTAGCGGCATTAAAGTTCTGATAAATATTGTAATGGCTAATATCACTATTAAATTCTTGCACACCCATAAAGACATTAATTTGATTCGATATTTCATTCAAAGCTGTTTTCAGATCCTCTCGTTCTAAATCTAATTCTGGCTTCTGAATAATCGCCCAAACAAGCAGCATTAAAGTTAAAGTTCGTTGTTGTCCATCCACAATATTTATATTTTTAAGGCTCGTATTATTTTTATCGTGGTGTAATACGATAGTACCCAATCGATATGCAGATTTATCTTTATGTTCTTGTATATCATTGACGAGAGCATTTAAATTTTTTTCAGTCCACTTGTACGGACGTTGGTAATCAGGAATACTCAGTTGATCTAAACTTAATAACAAATTATTTACTGACCAAATCCCTGTCTTAAATTGATCAACTTGATGCTGAGCCATAAAAAACTATCCTAAAAATAAAATTTTTTTAATTGTTAAAGTTGTTAGTTCATACCTTGATGCAATTTATAGCCATACCCATAATCTAGAACAAAAGTTTTTGTAGCTTCACAAATACTTTCTTCAATTAACTCATTAAGCAGTTGTTCTGCCTGAGTATGTCCAATTAAAAACTTACGCTGTAAACTCGATACCGAAACGACACCCACTTCCTCTGTGAATAATTTGGCACGTTCAAAAAGATCATCTGATTGCATAATTTCCCCATTCTCAATGAATTAATTTTTTTGCTCGAACTAAGACCATGCTGACATTGTCATACGCCTGTTTTGAAACTAATGACGCTTTCATATTGAGTAACCATGTTCGAAGCTCCATATCTGCTTTTAAAGGAAGCCATTCCCCACACTCCATCACATCATGTACACCATCTGTACAAACCAATAAGGCATCATTCTCAGTCAAATATTCTACTGTTCTTGTAAAATCCATCACTTCATGCAAAGGATCAGCACAAAAGTATTGTAATAATGCACCATAAATACTGGCGTAGTTTTCTCCTGCTCTTAGCTCGCCACTTTCTCTTAACTGTTCAAGATAATTGTGATCTCTGGTCAGGCAGTGCCACTTTTGATCATGTTGGCTAAACAAATAAACTCGACTATCGCCAAGATGTTGAATGGTCACAAAGCCTTGTTCGCCATCATTTTCAATGAGTGCGAGAGTTGAACTTGCGCCAAAACTATTTTTTTGATGTGCTACTTGATCAACAAGATACTGCTGAATAACGGATGTTTGATATTGGTCTAATTCTCTATTTTGAGTTAAAGCCTTTAAGACCGCGTATGAGGCTTTATCTGCTGTTGGGCTATTGCTAATCCCATCCGCTACAGCAACACACCACTGTTCTTTTTCAGAATGGCTATATAGTTTAGTGATGAGTCCATCATGTTGAATAACTTTATTTTCAATCAATATGGCATCTTGTTGGTACTTTGACCTTGCCTTCCATGTTAGACCTTGCATTTCAAAAGTACTCATCACACCGATCTCACACTTGGTAATGATTTTATTTTTACCAAACCCCAATAGCACAATCAAGAAAAATTTTGTATAAGTTACTGATTAATAATCAATTATTTAATTTAAAACTTACTTTACGCTTTTTAATTCTCATTCATGTTTAACTGTTTAAGTAAAAATGTAACTAAATATTTTTTCAAGCTAAATCATGATTTAAGACGATACCTTTGCTTAGGGCTTTTCGGCTTATCTGGAATAGTACGCTCAATCAAATCTGCTTCTATTGCTGGATTCAAATAATTCTTTTGGAATGTTGCCCGATGGTTTAAACCAACCAATTGCATCAACTCAGCCAAAGTGTAGTCTTCTAGCTTCATTGCTGAAATTAAACGCTGAACTTGATCGCTCACTTGTACGTAAGCTTGAGCGGTAACATGACCGCTATCTTGAGCGGTATCAGTTGAACTAAGAATTGCATCTAAAATCATCTGCAAAATAAATTCTATAAAAGGTGCTGAATCTGTTCGATCCGTACTTGCTTGTAATGCTTCATAATAGGCTTTTTGATTTTGATAGATCAAACTCTCAACAGGAATATTAGCAAAGATTGGATTCCATCTGCTTAATATTAAAGTTTGCCATAGCCTTCCCATGCGCCCATTGCCATCCGCAAATGGATGAATGAATTCAAACTCATAGTGAAATACTGAACTTTGGATAAGAGGATGCACTTCGCTATCATTTAACCAATCAAGTAAGTCAACCATCAGTCGATTAATTTGATTTGCAGGCGGAGCCATATGCACCACTCGATCACCTGACATTACACCGACACCACCATGACGATACTGACCAACTTCATCAATCAAGCCTGTCATTAAAATTTGATGAGCTTGTAGTAAGTCCGACTCTTGACTTGGTTGCCACTGCTGAAAGGCTTCATAGGCTTTAATCGCATTACGCACTTCCTGAACTTCTTTTGGAGGTGCAATTACGGTCTTACCATTTAGAATCGCCGTGATCTGTTTCGTACTTAAAGTGTTCCCTTCAATTGCAAGTGAACCTTGAATAGTACGTATACGATTGGCTTTTCGCAGTTTTAATCTATCCTGAATTTCCTCTAAAACAGTCAAACGCCCTATATTTTCACTGATCTGAGCAATCAGGTAAATGATTTTAGATGTGATGGTATAAGGCGGTTGGTATTTCATTTTTGGCTAACTCCACTAAATTGTGCATTAGAATAAGATGCACTACTTTCCCCCCAAGAAATCAACCGCCCCTCAAACTCTGGCACTAAAAACTCAATAAATTGATTTAAATCATGCTTGTATATCTTAGTGCTTTCAGGCTGTTGGGTATATTTTTTATAGCGTTCTTGCCATTTACCCGAACTATCTCTCTCATTCAATAAGTTAGGTTTTTCAGTTACTTTCAAAGTAAGCATAAAATGCTTTATGTAAGCTGGATGATGTTCCATCAAGTTATGAGCCACACTAATCATATCGTTAATATTATTACCTACAGCATAGCCAAATTTTGCACTTAAAATTGAGTTAACCACTGTTTTATAGGGCGCATGTAAAAGATATTTAGGAGTACTAATTCCCATTAGCTCAAGCTCTTTACGAATAGAAAACCACTCATAGTTGAATTGATTGTCGGTAAGGTAATGAGTTTTTATCCATAGTTTAGTAAACTCGACCAATAATTCAGATTTAGTTTTTGATGGAACTTTTGTATCAAGATCAACCCGTTCTAGTGATTCGATATATTTCTGAACTTTTAGTTTATCTTTTTGATTCTTACTCTCTTGTAAATAACTATGTCGTAAGCCTAATTTTTGCTTTAGCTTTTGATATTCAGCTTCATAATCAAAAAAGTATATTTGCTTTGTAGCTTCGTTCTGGACTAAGTTTTGGAATTCGACGAACTCAGTATTCCACTGATTAATGATTTGATTATTCTTTATTTCAGGCTTTAAATAATGACACTCTAAAGTAAAAACTTTTGTTTTAATTGATTGAGCGACTGTAGAATCATTCACTACAAAGGCATTTGCATTATTGTTGTAGTAAATATCTTGCATTGACTGCTTCTTCGCTTTTTCTGTTGGTTCAAAATGATTAAAAATCCACAGTAAGCAAGCATTGTTATCTTGATAAAAAATCTTACGATCAATAATCACATTCAAAAAAGTTGTAGAAAGTTGTCCTTCAAAAACAACTAATTGCTTTTTATATAATGAAGATACATCTGGTCTACGCCATTGCTTTAGGTCAATGCTTTTACGAACTTGTTCAATATGAATATCACTAAAAGATTCATCCACTTGCAGACTCTTATATATATTCTCTTTTAGCAATTTATGTTGTTGGGTTTCTTTCGCAATCTGATACTTTAAAGCAGTTTTTTCTTGCTCCGATAGCTGTTTAATATGCTTTACAGGACACTTGAAGTTTGGGTTATTTTCCAACTCAGGAATATGTCTGAAAAAGAATGTTGCCGAAGTGTTGATCTGCATGTGATCTGTACGTCATACCTGAGATAAACCAGCCCGTTCAAAGCGATATCTCATATATCTGGAAATATCATCTTCGTGTGAGGAAATGATTAACTGTCTATCTTTTAACTCACAACGTAATAAGTCAGTTAAAGATGCAATATTGATTTCATCTAAGGATTGCACAGGATCATCAATTAAAACTAAAGAGTTCTCGGAATAAACTCTATTTAATGATAAGAAAAAAGCTAGACTCAATGCAGCCAATTGACCAGAACTCATTGCTAGTGTCGCATCATGGTCAGAACTTTCCGCAGTACAGAAGCGAATCTGCTGCCCTTCTGCATAGTCTATGAACAGTCCTAGACCACGTTGATAATTTTGTATTAAGCGTCCACTATAGATATGAAATATTAATTCAATATTAGCGATAATTCTTGAAGAGTAATCACGTTCAGTTTCAGTTAGTATTTTTTTCAATCTAATTATTTTAGCTTTTGCATTTAAGTTTGCATTATATAAATCACTCTTTTCCTTTAACATTTTTTTCGTATTTTGAAGCTCAACATCCTTAAATTCCTTAAATTTTTTATTTACATAGTTTTTCTTATGATTTAAATCATCTTCTAGTAAATCATAAAAATCTTTATTCTTCTGAAAAGTTACACTAATAGCCTCTTCCCATCCTACAGGTAGAACATCACCTTCTATTTTTTTTAAACCTCTTATATTAGAAATAATTTTATCTTTCCTAATTTTCAATTCAATATCATCATTTGTATATTCAGAAGAATAACTTATAGCCATTTTCTCAAGACGAGCACTCAAACTATTCAAGGTTTCAAAAAAGTTTTGGTTTATATTTAATTGGGAGAATAAATCAACATTAAAATCTTTTAATAAAACATCTTTTTCTTTTATATATAATTCTTTAATCAAAGTTAGTTCAGAAAAAATCATCAGATAAATCTTACTTAGATCTTCTGTTGAACTTCCAATTTCATTTACATACACATCTGAAATCAACCTTATATTTTCAATAAGTTTTTCTACACTTTTCCAATCCACCCCACATAGAGCACATATAGTACTATCTTCACCAAAACTTTGTTTATGTTTTTCAAATAAATCCTCTCGCATTTTATTGAGTTCTAACAACTTCACCTTTCTTTCTGAAAGTAATACTAATTTTTTATCTTTTTCAATAATAGTTTCTTTAAGTTTATCAGAAAGATTCACTCCTAAAGAACTTAACTTTGCAATTTCCTCTTGAGAAATAGTATTCAAATCTCTATCCAATATTAATAGAATTTGTTCAATATCTAAGAGTTTTTTATTCATCAACTGGAGAGTATCAAACTTACTTATATATTTCCCTATAGATACAAGTAACAACAATAAACTATCATTATCGACAATAAACTTTTCAATAGCTGAATTTTCATTTCTTGTGCGGATGTCTTCTTTTCTTTTACAACACTCTATTAATAAATCAATTTCTTTTATAAATTTATTATAGTTTGCATCAGCCTCTTGTAAAAAAATTTCTTCATCATCCCATTTAGGAGATGTTCTTTGTGTGGAGATTTTTTTATATATAACATCATATTCACTTTCGGAAATATTTTTTCCCAAGATATTTTCTAACTTAGCACCTATCTCATCAATTTCTACCTTTTGTAATTTTTCCTGTTTTGTCAGTCTAATTTCAATTTTATTACAAATATCAATACGCTTCTTTATTTCAGTTGTTTTTATTAGTTCTTCTAGAGCTTTCTTACGATCAGTTATTTTTTTGGAAAAAATAAATTGACTTTGACCTTGGTGTAAATAATTTAACATTGGATAGTTAGAGCAAAAACTTTCACCAAAAAATTGTTCAAAAAAATTATTTTCCAACTTATTATCATTGGGTTCAGAGTTAAAATCATCCAATTTATATAAACTAAAAACATCAAAATTATTAGCTTTATTATTAACTTCAACTCTTAAATCATTAACAAATCCCATTCTAACAAAAAAAAGTTTTTCATCATCAAGATCATTCATCAACTCTACTTTAATTTTTAAATCAACCTCACCATTTTTTTTATTCCAATATAAATTATCTTTAAACTTCCTTTTTGTCTCAACCATCACAAGCTTATAAAGATCAGATATTCTTGATATTTTCCCCGTAAATAGCAATTCAATAGCATCAAAGGTAGATGTTTTTCCATACCCATTTGGACCTTCTAAAGTAATCAATGAAGACTTTTTGAAATCAAATTCTATATTTGTAAATGCTTTAAATGCTTGAATCTGAAGCTTTGATATTTTCCAATTCTTCATTTAATAACTCCGCTATAACCTCATCAATATTATCTGCTTCAAATTTTCCAATAAAATCATAGGTTTTGACTAAATTTTCAACATTTACTTTTTCACTTACACTATCAAACAAATTTTGAAATGATTTACTAAATTTCGGAATTTCTAAGAATGGAAATTTAATAAACACTCTTGTAACTAAGCTATGAAATGAAGGCTTTAGAGGGTCTTTTTTGTACTCATCAAACTCATCCATTTTCTTAATTTGACTTTTAAAATCCCCATAATTCTTTCCAAGAAGTAATTTTTCTTCAGCATCTGAATAATAGAAAAAATATTTTTTAAAATAATACGGATTTTCCTCTATTTCTAAAATCTGTTCTTCAATTCCATTAAAATCATTCAAAAAATCAACTTTATAAATAAGAATTAAATCACAATTTTTTTTAAAAGCAGGATGTTTTTGCAATGTTTCAGGAAGAGATTCATTAATGAGATCATGAATACTTTCAACAGATAATAATTGATCTAAGACATGTACAATCAAGTACCTTTGAGCTTCACCATTTTCTTTAATGAAAAAATCTGTATTATCTAACGATTTTTCCAAAATAAATCCTGAATCAATCACAGCTTCGTGCATAATTTTTTTAAGCATTATTCAACTCGCCCTGTGCTGTAGGTGTACAAATTACTTTTACAGGAAGCTCTTTCAATATATGATTTTCCGCTTTATTTTCATCGATAGTGATTCGTGTCACACTGTCATTATAAGCATTAATTTCAATATTTTTGTGAACCTCACTACCTGATATTAAAATATTATACTCATATAAAATTTTTACTAATAAATTATTACTACGAAGTTGTTCTATCAATTTAGTTTTAAATGATTCAGCACGTCTATCTTGCAACTTCAAGGCTGTAGGTAAGTATTTTTTTGAATCTTTAGAATAATGAGGAAGGTCAACTAATACAATATTAGCTGAGATATCGGTAATGATTTCAGCATAAGTACTTACATCATCATTCCTTATTTGATCAGAAGATGATAGGCGGATAGATTGTTTTATATATTCTAACTCGGCATCATCCATTTTATAAATATGCTTAAAAACCTCATTAAATAAGCCTATTTGTTGTATTGTAAAATATTCATTACTCTCACATACATAATTTTCCAAAGTATCAGCAAAAAGATTTCGCAATCTTCTCATCTCATATGGAAGATCCTGTACTAAATTAAAGTCTGTAATTAAAATTTCTAAAATTAAATCACTTTCAATTGTATTTTCATAAGCCGCTCTATTTTGACTTGTTCCCTGATGGATCAAGGAATGAATTTCAATAACTTTTGAAGTGATCATTTCTGATAAATAATGATATTTCTGCTCTACAAGTAGCAAAGAGTTTTCCAAAGAATTCTTATTCAAATATTCTTCTATTTTTTCTTTAATTACTCTCTCAATTCGATCTAATTTACAATAAGAATCTTCATCATATTTATAAAATTCAACTATTGCTTTTTTCTCATTTTCATAATCACTAGAATCATCAATTTCATTAGCGATATGGAAGTATCTTTTTGTATTAGGACAACAATCTATACATATTTTTGATGACTTATTTAGTGCTTTTTCAAATGCAGATCTATAAGGAGATGCCTTAGCCTTAACTTGATGAACCGATATTGCAATACCATCCGAATAAATGGCAAAGTCATCAGTACTATCCAACTGTAAAGCAAATTTCTTGACTTCTTTCCCCTCGAAGCTTTCATCCAATAGAAGCTTAATAGAATGAAAAAGTGCTATCTTTCCTTGATAGACGAAGCCTCCCCAAGATGATATTGCACTGTCAGGCAGCTCCTCTGTCATATAAAACCCTATTATTTATAAATTTTATTTCTTTCCAATATACATGAAATCTATTTTTTTGCAAAAAACTAAACTACTTCAAATTTGGGAGCTTTCGCCCCCGAACTATCGACTTGCTAACCTTCGCTCAATCCATTGATTTACCTCAAATGCCGACCAACCAACACAATTCACACTCAACTTAATTGGCTTGGGAAATGTTGAATCGTAACACTTAGATTGAGGATTAAGTTTTTCATATATAACTAAACGGCTAATACCCGTAACTGCAATGACTTCTTTAATCCTAATGATTTGGTTTATGTGAAATATCTAATCATCTGATAAATACGTTTTATTTCTCCAACAATTATCAAAACTAAATTTAGAAAATGGACTAATTCACAGCACTTACACTCCCCTGCAACCCCTGCTGAATGTCCTGCACAAAAGCCTTCTCCTGATTAAATTTAGACTTCACCTTGGCTTTTGTGTCAGGCTGTACTTGCTCAGATTCAACAACATTATCCGTATAATACTCCTCTACTAAATCGAATCCTTCCTCAGAATTCACCTCAAATCGTGCAATGGCAAAGCATTGTCTCGCCATTTGATCTAATGCAATTTGATTAAAACCCATCGCTTTGCTTTGTTGATCAATCTCTTTAGCTGTCTGAATCGCTTGTTGCAGGCTGACTCCCTCCTTGAGTGTCAAATCTACGTAATACACAGGAGTTCGATAACTTTGCATGGTGGACTTACCTCTTAGGGTCAGTTGTAACGGTAGACATGACAGCAATCCATTCGATGCTGCATGGTAATAATTTAGCCGTGCTGCCAAGGTGCGGATACTGTTAAAACCTGTGGTTCTAAAAATGAATGTACCGAGTTCATCACTTTCATCCAAATTGACATGTAAACGTCCATAGGGCTTGCAGTTTCCTCCTTGTGCCAATGAGCATAAATCAGGGGATGGACAAGGATGTTGCTCTACGCCTTGATTAGTTAAACGTTGGCAAGTTTCACCATTACCGACACAGATAGGTCGCCCAGTCTGTCGGTCAAACAAAGTGTACTCAGCTCTAAGATTCAAATCAGGATCATTGAAGATCATCCGTACTGGAATGGTACGGAGTTTTTGATTCGGTGCTTTACTGCGTAATTGCTCATCAAGCGGATGCTTGATCCACCCCTCCTTGCTTTGAATCTGGCTGGTAATGGTAAATTGGTCGTCCTTTTCAGGCAGTCGCTTACCGTTCTTTTCAACGACTTTACCAATACTGATACGTCCAAGGATCGGTGGTGTGATCGCTAGACCTTTAATCATGATAATTTTCCTCTAAATAAAATTTTACTATTGACCCTTTGTTATGTAAGCAAATACAAAACCGTTTAAAGATCAGATGAAATGCAAAGACCGCCATTGTTGGCCTACCGCTCCTTCGGGAGTCGGTAGGTCGGGGGTGGTTTTTTGCGCTTTTTTGAAGACTGGAAATATTGATGTGATGGATTCAGTCATCGGTATAGATCTGAAAACGTCGTGTCCCTGCTTTGTTTTGCGGAAACTGCTCAAGCATTTCTGGGTGAAGTTTGAGTAAGGCTTTGCTGTCTAAACCGATTGAGTCTTTGGATTTCTTCCACGTCACTGAACCAGTGGCAAAGGTTGCTCGTTCAGCATCCTTCATCAACATCTGGATTTGATGCTTAGTTTCATCAAAGTTATTTTGATGCTGCTCAATGTGATGCTTTTCTTGAATCAGTTGAGCAAACAATTGATTGGCTTGTTCGTTATGACTCAAGTCTTCAACAGTCAACGGAATATGTTGTGGATAGAGCTGCTGTATGGCTTTGGCTGCGGACTCACTGGCATCTGCATCAGGTGGCATATCTTTTTCCACACAATCCCAGAAGTAACGTTCCGCATTGATGATATGTTTGATCACGGATTCGGAGCGCGTCACTTTGAAGATTTTGGTTTCATGACCACAAATCAGCACACAAACATGTGCTGCTCGTTTGCCTGTCACTGCCAATTGATGTTGTACCTGACACAAGACATATAAAGGCACACCCTCTCGCCAAAGTTTTGCGCCGTACTCTCCTGCTGTTTTGCATTCCAGAATTTGAACTTCATCACTACCCACAACGGAGTAATCCAGATTGGCAAGCATAAAATGCTTATCAGGATCTGGATGCTGAAGCACTGCATTGATTCTGCGTACCTTGTTATTGGTATGCATGCTGTAGTACTCAGCCACCAATGGTTCTAGCCGCTTACCCCAATAGAGTGGAGCGATACCTGAACTTTCATCTTCAATCGATTGTTTGACTCGCCCTGTCTTGATCATCCAAAGTTCGAGCATCGACATATAGGGATTCAATCCACAGGCTGCTGCACAATCACTACTGCCAATACCTTGGCGACGAACTTCAAGCCAGTCAGATTGAGTCATATTTTTAGTATTGACCAAGCGTTTTGCTGTAAACAGTTTTGGGGCATTAAAGGGTTTGCTGGCTTGTTGAATGGATGGGTTTAATATTGCTGTATTCATAGCTTGCTTCCTCATTTTATATGGATGGTGGCAAATAAAGGGCATAAAAAAACCACACCCGAAGATGTGGTTTAATTATTTTTAAAATGTAAATTTATCTTTAGAATCGAAAGGATAGGTCTAACTTTCTATTGCAAAAACTTAACCTTCTACGCTATGACACCATGCGTAAAGCCTGTTCTAGTCCACGCTGCTTGATCGCTGCTCCTGCACCAAACCAAGCTGAATCGAGTCGATGATCTGTACTCATGGCACGACGCTCGTGATCGATAAACTCCGTAATCGAACAGAGTAATCCGTAAGCGGTATCCTTAGACGATGAAAGTGTTGCACCACGCCCCTGACCATTAAACATCTCCATTGCTTTAGTCATCGCCTTGGCATTTGGCTCAGCTTTTTCCTTGGCATTTGCCTTTGCTGCCTGAGTTGCAACATCACGGTAGAACTGAATAATATTTTCTTCCTGATCTGCAATACTCATTGTGGTGTTATTAAATACCGCATCAAAATAGGCTGCGGCTTCAGACTGGGTGACTTTACGCTGACTGAGCTGCTTCATCTCATACATGTGTTCATCCCATGCACGAACTGAAATACCCAATTGCTGTTTGACCTTATCTGCATCAAACTTGGTGCTATGCGGAACTTTCACTACACCTGCGCTACTGTTCTGACCACGTAAAGCAATCGCCAAGGTGTTGTTGCAGACAACACGAATGGAAGTGAATTGTGCCGTAGTTGCCAAGGTGCCATCACAAGCGGTTGCAAGAAGAATGTAGCCATTACTGACATCCTTGCCTTTAAGTGCAGTAGATTGACCTGTACGTGCCAGCGCCCAGAACTTCTTACCACCTTTAAGCACGCCTGCGGTTTCCAATTCAAAGCCTGATTGTTCAGTTAGATCACGATAGAACTCTAAGATCTCACGAGGTTGGACTTCTTGAAAACGTTGACTGACCACTGACAAGGGTGCATGAGTATCAGAACGATACAGTACACGCTGGTCTGCATACGGCATGATGATGCTTTGTCCACGTTCATTCTGTGCCATATAACTGACATTAGATGACTCTATACGCCAGTCCATGCCTGCCTGCTGTGCCCAGACCTCAATCGGTTGGTTTTGACTTAGTTGATTTCCTAGTCCATGCCAAGGGGTTTCACCGACATAAGCCATTTGTTCAAGTTGATGTGCCATGGTTGTATTCCTTTTAATTTGAAATTTGATTCTGTGTTAATACCAACGATCTTTAGTGCAGAAGATGCGTTGGAAATTTTTGGTAGCAGTTATGACAGAAGCACAAACTTTGCTGTGGAGGTGTGCTTTGTTCTGTAAAAGAATTAAACAAACCACCAAGTACAGTTCCTGCAATTCCTCCAACGATGGGAGGTAAATTCAAAGACTTCGCAACGGTTGTGCCTAAGGCCCCTAAAGCTGCGGGTGATGCAAGATTTGATAATGTTGAATTTGCTTGTTGCGCATTCGCTTCAACAATCATGATATCGGTTGAATGACAAAAGGGACAATTCAAGCTCATGACTTGACTCCTAAATTTTGGGCATAAAAAAGCCTGCACGATGGCAGGCTTAATATTCATTTTTCATGTGTACTCTAAAGAGCTTCATGATTCTCATTAGGATGTTATATATCTGAAATAATTTAGAATAAGATAATTATCAGATAATTTTTATATGTCTAATTTATAATAAAAGACATTATCAGATAATTACTTCATCGCAATCAATTGGGAATTCTTAAGCTCATGACCAACATTCGTATTACTGACTTCTGTGATAAATATGGTTATACCCAAGCACAAATTACATACGCAAAGAAAACAGGGATGCTAATACCAATAAAAAGAGGAATTATTGATGAAGAGCTTTCTCTTCAGGCACTTAAAAATACTAAACCGATCAAAGCTCCAATAGAGTTAGGTCAGGATGCAATTATTTCTAATTTGCAAAATGAAATTAAAGCACTCAAGGAACAACTACAAAGCACACTAGACCTTAAAAATCATTATGAGGCTGAACTAAATAAACTGGGGATATTCCCAGCAAAGGTGGCTAAAGTTCCATTCCACCCTGAAGCCTCTATGAAAAAATTAAGTAATCATCCCGTTATGTCTCAAGAGTGGATGAAAGATCAAATGCAACAAATACCTGAATCTGAAAGAATATTTAAATCACGTAAGATACCGATTCCTCAAGAGGCATTTACTTCTAGCCTTCCAGATAAAAAATAATAGTTTTTGATTCAATCATAATGCCCAATACAATTGGGCATTTACCACAAATAGCATATCTACCTTTGATTTTACTTGTTTTTTTAATATTGCTTGATTGACTAACTTCAACCTTAATTTTATCATTCAACTGCTGACCTACATCGTCAGTCGGTTTTAGCAGACCGTTTAGCCATACACTAAAAAGTTTAACTTTTTGGTGGGAATCCCTGCGTGCCCCCTCTGCGGCGGAATGATCTGACCCCATAAAGTTGGACA
>NZ_AMJN01000023.1:0-715 GCF_000302435.1 Acinetobacter sp. TG2027
CGGTAAACCTGCAAGAAGTGCTGACATACGGCCAACGTTACGGTTATCTTCACCAGCTTGGTTGGCACAGCCATAAATCACATCATCGACCTGTTCCCAATCTACATTCGGGTTACGCTGGATTAAAGCTTTAATCGGCACAGCGCCAAGGTCATCTGCACGGACAGGTGCAAGGCCACCAGCATAACGGCCAAATGGAGTACGGATGGCATCGATGATATAAGCATTTTTTAATGTCATTTCCCTACTTCCTTACTCTTGAGTCGCATCAATTAAAGTTGCACCAGTTAAAGCCTGTAACTCATTAAAGCTAAGGCCTTCAACTTTCTCAATCACCTTTAAACCATCTTTAGTCACATCAATCACACACAGGTCGGTGTAAATACGATCCACACATTTTTTACCCGTTACTGGATAAGTTAGCTCAGCTACAATCTTCGGCTCACCTTGTTTGGTCACATGGTCTGTGGTGATAAATACTTTCTTGGCACCAACCGCCAAATCCATCGCACCACCTACCGCAGGAATCGCATCGGGTGCACCTGTATGCCAGTTGGCCAAGTCGCCATTGGCTGCCACCTGAAATGCACCGAGTACAGCAATATCAAGGTGTCCACCACGCATCATGGCAAATGAGTCGCCATGATGGAAAAAGCTACCACCTTCAAGCATGGTCACAAACTCTTTACCCGCATTAATCAGTTCAGGATCTTCT